>CAJCHR010000218.1 GCA_903970225.1 Actinobacteria bacterium 21-64-8
CGCCGAAAAACCCGCGCCGCGTGCCGTATTGCGGCGCCCCCACGCCCACGCCGGTGCCATCGCGCAACAGGTAGATCTCATCGAACGCGTTTTCGATCTCGAAGCGGATCGACAAGCCCTTGAGCGCGCCAGGACCATCGAAATTCTGCGCGATTCCGAAATTGGCGACGACGTAAGACGGCAGCTTGCGGCCGTTGGGAATGTCGCTGGCGTCATCGTCGGCGCGCAGGCCATCGCCGTAGAGGAAGTCCGCGCTGGGCACGAGCGTGCCGAGCCCGTCATGGAGCGTCAGCGAGCCGCCCCCCGAAGCGGTCCAGCGCTGGGTATGATCGGTGAAGATGTATTGCGACTGGATGGTGTCCAGCTCATGCTGTTCGAAGAAGAACTGGCTCGAGACGATGCCCTTGCCCTTCTCCTGCCCGCGCGCGGCACTGCCATAGAGCGAAAGCGGCCCGTGCTGGTAATTGGCGCGGAATTCCACGCCCCAGGCATAGCCCTTCGCGTAATTGAAGGGTGACAGCACCAGCGATTCGCCGAACTGTCCCTCGTCGAGCAGGTTGCGCTTGATTTTGTAATAGCCATCGAGCGCCACAGTCACGCCGTGGCCCAGTTCCTGCTGCACGCCGCCGTCGAAGTAACTTTCGCGTTCGGCACGCACCGGATCGCCGTCGAGGATCGCGGGCTCCTTTGTGGTGCCGACGTATTTCGCGAGCGTCGTGGTGCCCACCAGTTCCTGCGGCGGCGGGGTGAAGTTGCGCGCATAGCCGATGTGGAAGGTCGTTCCGCTGACCGGGATCCACACGAAGTTGAGCCGCGGGCTGATCTGCTGCTCGTGCGTGTAGGCGCGCACGACATCATACCGTGCGCCGAAGTTGGCGGTCAGTGTCGGCGTGATCTTCCATTCGTCCTGCACGTAGACACCGTAAAGCTGGCCGGATTTGCTGCCATTGTCGGTGATCGTGAAAGGCACGTCGCTGGCGCCCTCGACGGTGGACAGCACCTGCGAACTGACCAGCGAGCGTGTGTGTTCGTTCTGGAAGAACAACCCAAAGCGCAGCGTGTGGGCGTCGGACAGCTTGTACGATCCATCGGCCTGGACGCCGGCGGCAAGGCTCGAAAGCCTCGAAGCGTCGGAGTAGCCGTTGAAGATGATGTCGCCCTGGTTCGGATCAGGAGTGAAGCGCGTCTGCGAATAGCGGATGAATGGCGCGATCTGGAAGTTGAGCGCGCCGCCTGCGTACTGATACGCGAGCACGCCGTAGTGCGTGATCTCGCGCTGGTTGAGATTGAGGTCTGCCGAGTTGAAATCCGACTGCCCGTTCACCGTGAACATAGGCGTCTGGTCGGGGTTGTTCGGGATCTGGAAGTGCCCGATCGCGGTGCCGCCGAACAGCGAGATGCGGCTGGTATCTGACAGGATGTCCGAAACATAGCCGAACGCGCGGTACTGCCGGGTGCGATCGTGGATCGCGTCTTTCGTCGGGACCGGGTTTTCGACGCCGATGTCGTTCTGCAGGTAGCTGCCGGAGACAAAGTAGTTCAGCGAGCCTGCCGAGCCGTGAAGCGTGGCGCTGGGCTCGATGGTTCCCTGGCTGCCGCCGTTGAAACCGATGCTGCCGCCATTGTCGAACGAGCCCGAGCGGGTCTTGAGGCTGACCACGCCCGACGTGCGATAGCCGTACTGCGCGGGCAGCGTGCCGGTGATCAGGTCGATCGAGTTAGCGACGCGCGGATCGAACGTCTGACCGAAACCGGAAATGCTCTCGGGCACGATCACCCCGTCGAGCCGGTACTGCAGGTTCGCGTGCTCGTTGCGGACGTGGATCTGGCCGAAGCTGTCCTGAGTCACGCCTGGCGCCTGGAGAAGCACTTGCGTCAAGCTGCGGTCCGCGCCGCCGGGCTGCTTGTCGAGCATCGAGCGGTCGATACGAAACTCGCTCGCACCGAGCGAAGGCTGGATCGCGTCGCGCGCTTCGTCGAGCCGGCGGGCGGTGACGACGATCTCGCCGGGGTCGGACGGGGCATTGCCGGTCTGCTGCGGTGCGGCTTGCGCCTGCGCCGGGTCAGCAAGGGGAAAGGTAAGGGCGGATAGAGCGACACCCGCGCAGAGGATGGGCCCGCGAATCGCGATGGAACACTGCATGGCTCACATCTAGATGTTATGATATACTATCACAAGTGCCGATTGGCGGCTTTTGCCGCAACGCAGCACGAAAATGGCGAAGCGGGTGATCCGAGCGGTGAGGGGCGGGTGATCAGTCCCGCGATGATCGGCGGGGCTGCATTTCCACGAACATCCGGGTGAAATCGCCGAGACGAACCAGGCGCTCGAAGTGGAAGCCCGCGCGCCGCGCGTCGCCCCACGCAAGCTGCGCCTCGATCTCCCCAATCACCGGCAACCGCAGCGTGAGGCGGTCACCTGCAACGAGCGCGAAATCACCGCCCGCCATGAAGCCCGTCGTGGAGATGTTGACGATCCGCAGCGCGACATCGCCGTGCCCTTGCCGCGCGGCGAGCACCGGATAATCCACCGGATGGCGCATCGCGATGCGCCGGTCGCTGTCGATGGCCTGTGCCAGCATGAAGTTCGTTTCCCGATCCGTGATATGGGAACCGAGTAACCGAACATGACCAACAAACGGTTAAGGCCCGGCTCCGCGACCATCCGGTCAGGCGGGGCGGAGGATGCCGTGCTTCTTCTTGCCCGAGGATAGTCGCACTTCGCCTGGGCCGCCAGCGATCCGCTGCGCTTCGTCGGTCACCAGCACGCCGTCGATCCGGGCGCCCCCGCCTGCGATCAGGCGCTTGGCCTCACCCCGGCTGGCGGCGAAGCCGATGCCGACCAGCGCGTCGATGATCGTCAGGCCATCCGCCGGAACCGCCAGGCTCGGCAGGTCCTCGCCAAGGCCGCCGCCCGCGAAGGTCGCCTGCGCAGTCGCCTGCGCAGCTTGCGCGGCGTCTTCACCCCGGCACAGTGCGGTCGCCGCATTGGCGAGCGCGATCTTGGCGTCGTTGATCTCGCTGCCTTCGAGTGCTTCGAGCCGCGCGATCTCGTCGATCGGCAGGTCGGTGAACAGCCGCAGGAATTTGCCCACGTCACGATCATCGGCATTCCGCCAGAATTGCCAGTAATCGTAAGAGGGCAACTGCTCCTCGTTCAGCCACACCGCGCCGGAGACGGATTTGCCCATCTTGGTGCCGTCAGCCTTGGTGATCAACGGCGTGGTCAGGCCGAACACTTCGGTTCCGTCCATCCGGCGCGCGAGTTCGACTCCGTTGATGATATTACCCCACTGGTCCGATCCGCCCATCTGCAGACGCACGCCGTGCGTCTGCGACAAGTGACGGAAGTCATAACCCTGCAGGATCATGTAGTTGAATTCGAGGAAGGTCATCGGCTGCTCGCGCTCGAGCCGCAGCTTGACCGAATCGAACGACAGCATCCGGTTGACGGTGAAATGGGTGCCGACCTTCTGCAGCATCTCGATGTAGCCCAGCTGGCCCAACCAATCGTGGTTGTTGACCATGACCGCGTCGGTCGGGCCATCGCCAAACACCAGAAGCCGCTCGAACGCGGTGCGGATCGAGGCGATGTTGGCCTCGATCGCCTCATCGGTCAGCATCTTGCGGACCTCGTCCTTGCCGGTCGGGTCGCCGATCCGCGTGGTGCCGCCGCCCATCACGACCACCGGCTTGTGGCCGGTCTGTTGCAGGCGCCGGAGCAGCATGATCGATACCAGGTTGCCGACGTGCAATGACGGCGCCGTGGCATCGAAGCCCACGTAACCCGGAAGCACCTGCTTGAGTGCCAGCGCGTCAAGTGCGGCGGCGTCGGTCAACTGGTGGATGTAGCCGCGCTCTTCGAGCAGGCGGAGCAGAGGAGATTGGTGCTGGGTCATGGCGGCGGGCGCGTAGCACGGACGCGCGCGGCGGACAAAGGGCGGTTGCGTTGGGCGCGGTCTGGAAATTGTCGGCCCGTCATCTTACGACAGCGCGGTCGCAGGGACGCACGAGGGCGGGCGAGTGAAGAGCAATCCGATCAGGACCTGGAACGACTACGCGGCCAATTGGAAGGTGCTGCGCTCGATCGTCCATATCGAAGATCGCGGCGTGCCGGAGACGCAGAGGGACGACTACCTCGAAACGCTGGGTGACGAGTGGGGCGACAAGCCCTCGGTCGACCAGTTCGTGAACGATTTCCTCGTCCCGCATTGCACCGATCGGGCGATCGCAGCCGAGATCGGCTCTGGCGGCGGCCGCATCGCCCGGCGCGTTCGTCCGCTGGTGGAGATGCTGTACTGCCTCGATACCGAGCCGGCGATGCTCGCGCTATGCGAGAAGGCGCTCGCCCAGGTTCGCGGCCGATCGCAGTTCGTGCAGCTTGGCCGCGAGTTTCCGAGCCTGCCGATCGAGTCTTCCTCGCTCGATCTCGTCTACAGCTTCGACACGATGGTCCATCTGCATTTCCGCTATGTTTTCGGCTACTTGCGCGAGGCGGCGCGGGTGCTGCGGCTGGGCGGGACTGCGGTGTTTCACGTCGCGACCTCCGACACGCCGCAAGGCCGGGCGCATCTGCTGCAATCGCTGTCGGACCGGACCGAGCCGGGGACGCTCGGCAGCTTCGAGTATCTGGGAGCAGCGGCTCTGCTCTCGTGCGCGAGCAGCCTGGGCTTCGTTCCCGAGCGGGTGGTGTCGGGCGTGCCGGGAAACTTCTATTACGAGCGGGACTGCATCTGCTCGCTGCGCAAGGTTGCGGAGCCTGCGCTTTGACAGCACGCTCGAACGGTCTTTGATCGGATCGCCATGAGGCTCCTCCCGCATCCAGCTTGCCCGCGCAGCCAGATCTCCGGGGTCGAGGCTGCGATCATAGACTCCCACCCGAACTGGCTGACACTGCGCTGGCGGATCGAAGGAGCGGCCGGGCTGGCCGTGCCCCCGTTCGCCGGGAAGGGCCGTGCTGACGGTCTCTGGCAGACCACCTGCTTCGAACTGTTCGTCCAGGCCGGGGGCGAGGCTGGCTATTGCGAGTTCAACCTCTCGCCCTCCGAGCGCTGGGCGGCTTACGATTTCACCGACTACCGCGAAGGTATGGCGGATCGCGAGGTTCCGCGCGATCCGACGTGCACTCTTCGGCGCGGCGGAAGTCTCGTGATCTTCGATGCGGCGATCCCGCGGGGCGCGCTGCCGGCGCTGCCGTGGCGCTTTGGGCTGAGCGCGGTGATCGAGGAACAAGGCGCGATGAAGTCCTACTGGGCACTCGCGCATCCTCCTGAAAAGCCCGATTTCCACGATCCGGCTTGTTTCGCCGGCGTCCTTCCGGCACGCGAAGCCTCATGAAATTCGGTATCGATCGCCTGCTCGCCGAGCCGGACCTGCGCCGTCCGCTGGAGGGCAAGCGCGTCGCGCTCGTTGCGCATCCTGCCTCGGTGACCGGGAATCTCGTCCATTCGCTCGACGCGCTCGGCGCGATTCCCGGAATCCGGCTCAGTTCCGCCTTCGGGCCGCAGCACGGACTCAAGGGCGACAAGCAGGACAACATGGTCGA
>CAJCHR010000219.1 GCA_903970225.1 Actinobacteria bacterium 21-64-8
GCGGTGCTGATCGCCGGCACCGCGGCGGGTATCGTCATCGGGCGCCACATCGAGAACGGCGATCCGCGCACCGCGTATGTCGGTCTCCAGTTCACGCTGGCGGTGCTCGTCGCACTGGTACCCGACAGCTACGAACGCGCCGAGATCGGCCCCGCGGTGGAGCGGCTGACCGGCATCCTCATCGGCATGGTCCTGCTCGAGCCGGTCTTGCTCGCCTGGCACGCGCTGTCACCAAAGACCTGGAGCGAGCCGTCGACGTCTGCCGGGCATGGCGACGGCGGGGAATGATGCGCGCTGCCGAAATCGCTGTGCACGGCGCGCCGAGGCGATACGACATCCCGGTGGGACTTCGCCGGGCACCGCAAACTTGACGATCCGTTCGCTCGAGGCGATCGGCGATCTCGATTGCGCTGGCCGCGTGGTGATCGTCGGCGCAGGCGCGGTGGGCATCGCGATGGCGGTCGCGCTGTCACGCCGAGGCAAGCGCGTGACGCTGATCGAGGGCGGACCGCGCCATCCGCCGGCCGACTTCGAAGCCCGCAATGCGGGACGCAATATCGGCCGCGAGCACGGCGGGCTGCGCTCGGGCCGGATGCAGGCGCTGGGCGGCACGACGCTGCTCTGGGGCGGGCAACTGGTGCCGTTCGATGCGGGCGATTTCGGTGCGCACGATGAACATGGCGCGCGGCTATGGCCGATAAGCCATGAGGAGGTCGCGACGTGGATCGAGCGGGCTTACGAACTGCTCGGCGTTCCCGAAGAGGCGCGGCATACGCGCGCCATCTGGGAGGAGGCGACCGGCCGCAGCGCGCTGCTCGGTAACAGCCTGTTCGCGACGATGAACATCTGGCTCGGGCAGCCCGACTTCACCCGCCTGTTCGCGCGGGAGCTCGAGCGAAGCCGGCTGATCGAGGTGATCACCGATGCCCGGCTGACCGAGCTTGGCTTCGATGCGGACGGCGCGGTAGACCGCGTGGTTGTCGAGGCGCCTTCGGGGCGTTCGGTCACTCTGTCGCCCGGGCCGCTGGTGCTCGCGAACGGCACGATCGAGATCGTACGGACGTTGCTTCTCGCGCAGCGAGACCCGGCCTGTCCGTTCGCGCAGAATACCCACGTCGGGCGGTGGTTCATGGACCATCTGCACGGGCTCGCCGGCACGCTGGAGGTGACCGACCGGCAGCAGGTCGCGCGGCTGTTCGACACGATCTATCGAGGCGGGCTAAAGTACACGGTCAAAGTGCGCCTTGCGAGCGAGGGGCGGGAACCGGGCGCGCCGAACATCGCCGCGACGCTCAATCCTGCGCTGACGATCGGTGAGATCGCGCGCGAAACCCTGGCGCTGGCACGGCGCGCGATTTCGGGACGCAGTTCGCCGATCGCCGCGCTGGTGGAGGGCGCGCGTGCGGTGCGGGTGGTGGCGCCCGCGGCGTGGCGCTACTTGCGACATCGCCGCGCTGCCGGGCTTTATGCATCAGCAGTGCAGATCGGGCTCGAGGTCGAGCAGCAGCCTTCGCGCGCCAGCCGGATCGTGCTCGATGGCGACGATCTGGTGCTCGACTGGCGGGTCGAGCGAGGCGAGGTGGCGGCCATGGCGCCCTTTCTCGAGCGGCTGGCCGGTGCGTTCGCGGAGAACGGTCTGGGCACGATCACCCCCGATCCGCGCGTTCTTGCCGGTGATGACCGGATCCTCGATGCCTTCCATGACGCTTACCATCACCTCGGCGGAGCGCGGATGGCGGCGGGGGCGGCAGACGGCGTGGTCGATGCGGGCGGGCGCGTGTTCGGCACGGCGAACCTCCATGTCGCCGGCGCGGCGACGTTTCCGTCCGGCAGTTTCGCCAACCCGACGCTCACCGCGATCGCGCTTGGCCTGCGGCTTGCGGACACGCTTTCCGCTGACCATGCGACCGCGCCGCGCTTCGTCGACCGGCTCGTGTTCGGGACCGCGCGTCTTGCGGGAGGAGTGAGTTCGCGGTCGGCTGCGGCGCTACTCGATACGGTTTTCGATGCGGGGGTGCGCCGGATCGACAGCGCACCGCCTTACGGTGTCAGCACGGCGGAGGACGTGATCGGCCGCGTATTGCGGCGGCGCGGCGATGCGGACGATATCACGATCATCGCCAAGGTCGGATTGCCGCGCGCCCGCTATGGCTTGGCCAAGACCGCCTTGCGCGCGGTCCGGCGTGCATTCTCGCGGCCGCCCGCGCGCCGCTATGACACCTGGGCGCCGGAGGCACCGCGCCCGGGCGTCGGAGACGGCTCTTTCGGTGCAGAGATCATGGCGCGATCGGTCGCGATCAGCCGCCGCAAGCTCGGCCGGTTCGACTATCTGCTGCTCCACGAATGCAGCGCCGATGAGCACGGCGGTGCGGTCGCCGAGGCGATCGGGCGGCTTGCCGACGCGCACGGCGCCGAGCCCGGCTACGGCTGGGGCGCATATTTCGACGCGGCGCTCGATGCGTGTTTCCCTCCGCACTACCTTGCCGAATGCGCCATTCCGCCCGAGCTTCTGCGTGGGGCTGTGCTCCCGCCCAAGCGGCGCGCGGTGTTCCACTCGATCGTGCCGACAGCGGAATATCTCAGCCGCACCGACCCCGCGTTCGCAGAGCTGATGGCCGTCACCGAGGCGCTGTTCGTGGACTCGGACCGGGCATCCGCACGGATCGCCGCCGCCTATGCGATCGCTGCGGCGCGCGCACCCGAAGCGTGGCTGGTGTTTTCGTCGACGCGGCGCGATCACGTCACCGGCCTGCTCACCGCGTTCGCGGAGATCGACTCACGCGGCATAGCGGACCGCGTGCGGCGGATCGCTTGTTAGAGGGCGGAGAAACCCAGGAAGTCGGGGATCGGGCCGTTCCAGGCGCCGGCCGGGATCGCATCCTGCTCGGCACGAACCTCGCGCGGGGCCGGCTGGCTTGGAGCGCGCGGAGCAGGCGCGGCGGGTTCGCGCGCAGGCCGCTTTGCCGAAACCTCTTCGCGCGGCGTTTCGCGCTTGGTGCTGCGCGGGGCGCGTGCCGGGCGTTCTGCCTGTATCGGTTGCTCGGCCGGTTCGGGCTTGGCGGTTTCCACAGGCTGCTCGCTTTTAGGCCGCTCGCTTTTAGGCCGCTCGGTTTTCGCGGGCTTTTCGCTCTTGACCGGTCGGGCTTCCTTGCGCGGCTTCTCGGTCCGACGCGACTTCTCGCGCGCGGGGGCTGAGTCTTCCGTCTCCGCCGCCGCGCCATCGAGCGTGAAGACCGGAATTTCGCCTCCCGTCAGCTTCTCGACGTTGGCGATCGCCTCGGCGTCCTCGGGCGTGACGAAAGTGAACGCGCGGCCGGTCGCCCCCGCGCGGCCGGTGCGGCCGATGCGGTGGACGTAATCGTCGGGATGCCACGGCGTGTCGTAATTGAACACGTGGCTGACGCCTTTGACGTCGAGGCCCCGGGCGGCAACGTCGCTGGCGACGAGGATGTTCACGGTGCCGTCCTTGAACCGCTGCAGTTCGGCGACGCGGGTCGACTGATCGATATCGCCGTGAATCTCGCCGCTGGCGAAACCGCTTTGCTGGAGGCTCTTGTTGAGCTCGCGCACCGTGGTCTTGCGGTTGGCGAACACGATCGCGGTCGTGACGTTGTCGGTACGCAGAATCTGGCGCAGCGCCTCGCGCTTGCCGCGTGCCGAGACCTTGACCTTGAACTGGGCGATGTTGAGGTTCGAACTCGCCGGGCGGGAGACCTCGATGTACTTGGGATTGGTCAGGAAGCGGTCGGCCAGCTTCTTGATCGGCGGCGGCATCGTCGCTGAGAACAGCAATGTCTGGCGCTTGGCGGGAAGCTTGGTGCAGATCGTCTCGATGTCGGGGATGAAGCCCATGTCGAGCATGCGGTCGGCTTCGTCGATCACCAGCAGGTCGCAGCCGGTGAGCAGGATCTTGCCGCGCTCGAACAAGTCCATCAGCCGGCCCGGCGTGGCGATCAGCACGTCGACGCCTTCGTTCAGCGCCTTGACCTGATCGCCCATCTGCACGCCGCCGATCAGCAGCGCCATCTTGAGGTCGTGGTTCTTGCCGTACTTCTCGAAGTTCTCGGCGACTTGCGCGGCCAGTTCGCGCGTCGGCTCGAGGATCAGCGAGCGCGGCATCATCGCGCGGCGCCGGCCGTGCGCGAGCACGTCGATCATCGGCAGCACGAAGCTCGCAGTCTTGCCGGTGCCCGTCTGGGCGATGCCGATGAGGTCGCGCATCATCAGCACGGCGGGGATGGCCTGCGCCTGGATCGGCGTCGGCTCGGTGTAGCCGGACGTTTCGACCGACCGCAGCAATTCGTCAGAGAGGCCGAGATCGGCAAAGGTCATCTAGGAAGGTTTCCGGATAAAAATGCGAGCGCCTCGAAAAACGGGCGCCGCGCCGCGGCAGTTGCCGACAGCAAGCGCCCGCGCCATCGCGGAAAATACCGAGGAAGTCAAGAAATGCGCGCAGCAGCCCGATGTGCCAGCGCGATCACGATGCTTCAGTCGCCGACCTCGACGAGTTCGCGAATCTGCTTGAGCCGGCAATTGGCGCCCGCACGCGACAGCAGCCGGTCACGATCGACGCACAGCTTCGCGTCCGGCGTGCTCAGCAGATAAAACCCCGAGTAGTAATCGCGCGAGGTGCAGCCCTTTTCGAGCAGCGCGCTGAAGATGCGGTTGTCACGCGTGAACAGAAACAGCCGACGGCCCGCGCCCGGGCTCAAGTTGGTCAGGCTGCTGGAGGGCACGCATTTGCCGGCCTTGGTCTGGGCGTAGCGCGGGTTGGTGACGGTGCGGGTCTCCTCGATCTCCAGCTCCATCG
>CAJCHR010000220.1 GCA_903970225.1 Actinobacteria bacterium 21-64-8
ACGGACGTGATCTGGCACGCGGTACTCCGGTCAACATCGGCGAGGCGGTGGGTGTCATCGCCGCGCAGTCGATCGGTGAACCGGGCACGCAGCTCACGATGCGGACGTTCCACATCGGCGGCGCGGCGCAGGTCAACGAGACCTCGCACCTCGAGGCGATTTCGGCAGGCACGGTGCACTACCGTGACATCCCGACGATCACCGACAAGCGCAACCGTCGCCTCAGCCTTGCGCGCAACGGCGAGATCGTCCTTGTCGATACCGACGGGCGCGAGCGGGCTATCCACCGCGTTCCTTACGGCACCGTGCTCATCAATGAGAACGGCGCCGCGGTGGAGCAGGGTGCTCGCCTGGCCGAGTGGGATCCGTTCACGCTGCCGATCATCACCGAGAACAGCGGTGTGGTCCGGTATCAGGACCTGCTCGACGGTCGTACGATGATCGAGCAGACCGATGACGCCACCGGCATGACCAGCCGCGTCGTCACCGAGAACCGCTCGACCGGCCGCAGCAAGAAGGACGAGCTGCGTCCGCGCATCACGCTTCTGGACGAGACCAGCGGTGAGGCCGCGCGCTATATGATGGCGCCGGGCACAACGCTCTCGGTCGAGGATGGCCAGCGGGTCGATGCGGGCGACATTCTCGCCCGTGCCAGCCGCGAAGCCGCCAAGACACGCGACATCACCGGCGGTCTGCCGCGCGTTGCCGAGCTGTTCGAGGCGCGCAAGCCCAAGGACAACTCGATCATCGCCAAGACGTCGGGCCGGATCGAGTTCGTTCGCGACTACAAGGCCAAGCGCAAGATCGCGATCGTCCCGGAAGAGGGGGATCCCGTTGAGTACCTGATCCCCAAGTCCAAGGTGATCGACGTCCAGGAAGGCGACTGGGTCAAGAAGGGCGACAACCTGATCTCGGGCTCGCCCGATCCGCACGACATTCTCGAGGTCCTCGGCGTCGAGGCGCTCGCGGAATACCTCGTCGCGGAAATCCAGGAAGTCTACCGGCTCCAGGGCGTGAAGATCAACGACAAGCACATCGAGGTGATCGTTCGCCAGATGCTGCAGAAGGTCGAGATCACCAACGGCGGCGATACCACGCTGCTGGCGGGCGAGCAGGTCGATTTCGAGGAAATGAACGAGTACAACGCCAAGCTGGAAAAGGGCCAGAAGTTCGCCGAGGGTAAGCCTGTCTTGCTCGGCATCACCAAGGCCTCGCTCCAGACGCGTTCGTTCATCTCGGCGGCCTCGTTCCAGGAGACCACCCGCGTGCTCACGCAGGCGGCGGTCGAAGGGAAGAAGGACTCGCTGATCGGCCTCAAGGAGAACGTGATCGTCGGGCGTCTGATCCCGGCGGGCACCGGCGCGGGCATGAACCGCATGCGCGTCGCCGCCTCCAGCCGTGATGCAGCGTTGCGGGTTCAGTACCGCAAGCTGCAGGAGCACCTGATCGCACCGAAGACCGCAGCGGAAGAGCATGCTGCGGAACTCGCCGAGGGACCTGAGGCCGCGATCGGCAACGATCCGATCTCGGCGTTCGCGGGTGAGACTCACGGCACCGACGCGGATGCGGGCGATTATCTGATCAAGGGCGACGGCGAGTAAGCTCGGCGCTCGAAGCAGAATAGGAGGGCCCCGCCGGAGCGATCCGGCGGGGTTTTTCTTTGGGTCATACGATGTGCCGCAGCGTCAGTGCTTGAGATTCAGCCGCCAGCCGATGTTGACCCGCCAGCCGTCCTGCGCGCCGGGAAAAGGTGCATCGATAACCCGCGCACCTTCGAGCTGGAGCGAGCCGCGCTGGCCGTATGCCAGCCGCACACCGCCCCCGGTTGAGGCGAGATCGTAAGTGCCCCGCGGGTAAGGCCCGCGCGCCAAGATCGTCAGCCGCGCTGCGTCGGCGAAGCCGTAAAGCTCGCTGCCGTTGAGCTTCCCTTTGATTTCGGGCCGCCACGCGAGTTCACTCGATCCCGCAAAACCGCGATCGCCGGAAAGGTAAGCGCTGTCGAAGCC
The DNA here is from genome assembly GCA_903970225.1 of Actinobacteria bacterium 21-64-8. Taxonomy (GTDB): domain Bacteria; phylum Pseudomonadota; class Alphaproteobacteria; order Sphingomonadales; family Sphingomonadaceae; genus Novosphingobium. The sequence continues at coordinate 2,007 of CAJCHR010000220.1, forward strand.
GCGACCGAAATCGGCGCCGCCGACCGCGAAGCGCTCGGTGCCGGCGAGCTTGTCGCCACTGTACTGGCCCGCTGCACGCAGGTGAACGAACCACAACTTGCCGACCTGACGATCGTAAGTGATCCGCCCGTTGATCTTGGTGAAGGTGAGATCGGTCACGCCGGGCATGCCCTTTGCGCCAAGAAAATTGAGGCCGCGGCTTGCGGTCAGGCCCAGTGACAGCGCACTTTTGGCGGTCACGTCCGAGTACCCCGCTGCGACGCGCAGCGCGCGGGTATGATCGGAGGAGATGACCGTGCCGAACGCCGCCGCATCGCTGTTCACTCCGTCGAGTCCGAGCGTGACGGTCAGGTTCTGCCGGTATCCGCGGATCAGTGGCATCGCTGCGGTAACACCGAACGTCACTGCGTGACCTTGCTGCGTCCTGTTCTTCGGGCGAGTCTCGATCAGGCCCGCCGAGCCAGTGAGTGTCGCGCCGTTCGTCCCGAGCGGAGTGGTGTGCGCACCGGCAACGTAGAGCAGCCGCCAGAAGTCGGGTGAGGCGAGGCCGGTCAGGTCTGTGCGATCGCCATCGCGCAGCATCGAATAGGTATGAACGTCTGCGCGGATCTCTGGATCGCCCAGCAGGCTGGGGCCCTGATTGTCGAAGCCCAGCGAAATGTCATGATGCTTGCGCCTGGGCGTGACTTGCAGGATCACCCCGCCGGTTCGGGTGCCGCGCAAAAGTTGGACGTCGATCGATGCCCCTGGCAGGTCGCGCATCAGCGAGAGATAGCGTTCCATCACATGGCGCTTCAGCGGTCGCTGCGCGGCCAGGTCACGGGCGTAAGCGTGGACCAGCCGCGAATCGCTGCCCCTGATCTGGACCTGCTCGATGAAGCCCTCGATCGCGATCACGTGCACCGTGCCGTCCGCAAAATCCTGGCGCGGCACGAGCACTGTGTAGAGTGCGATATCGGCCTTGTTATAGGCGTCCGACATAGCCTGGGCGAGCGCCTTGAGGTTCGTTTCGCTCGCTGGCCTCCCAACGAACGCTTGCGCCGCGTGTGCCACAACGATGGGCACCGGTCCGCGATCGAAAGCGATGCCGCGGATCGCCATTCCCGGCGCAACGGCGTCCACCTGCACGTTCGCCCCGGCGGGAGCCTTCGCCTCGATTTGCGCGGCAGGGGCCACCGGCGCGCGGTCCGCGCGTTGGCTGTCGAGGATCAGTGGCGGAGCCGGCGGCGGCGCTGTCACGGGTGTAGCAGCTGCCAGCAACGCCGACAGGAGGGTGGATGCCATCATCGACCTCGAAAGTCAGTCAGGAGAGAGGGTGGCCGCGCCCGTTGAGGGATGCATCGGGCACGGCCGCCGGACCTGTGGTCCAGGGACTGGTATCAGTGATGGAACAGACCGCCGATTGGATTGGTCTGCCCCGCACCCGTGATGGCGGACACCGTCGTGCTGACGCCTGCGACAAGGCCGGCAGTCGCCGAGACGACGGGCGTGGTCAGCTGCGCACCTATTCCGGCGCCGGCAGTGGCGGTGACCGGGGCGCTAAGGACGCCTGTCACCGGGCTCGAAGCCGAACCCGTTGCCGGGCTTGGCGCGTTCGATAGGTTCGTGACCGCGCCGGTGACGGCGCTCACGACCGGTGCTGCGACCGCCTGAACCGTAGCGGAAATGGGAGCGGCAGCCGGGCTGGCGACACTGACCACGCCGCCATTTGCGGGTAACACACTCACAGTGGCGGCGCTGCTCGTGCCAGAGCCGATCACGTTCACGCCCGCGGCGTTGATGCCCAGCGCGCCGCCGCCGATTCCTCCGGAGACCACCTGCACCTGCTGGACGACAGGGGCCAGCGCCCCGTCTGCTGAACTGGTAACGGTCGCCAGCGCCGGTACGCCGACCGATGCGACGGTGGAACCGCCGGGCAATACCGAGACGTTTGCAACCGCGCCGACAGGTGTGCCGGACGAAGCGACATTGAGGCCTGCTGCGCCGGTGCCGCCGCTACCGGCGATGATCGGCTGACCCGCGGCCTTGATCGTCACGACGTCGCCCACCACCGTGTCGAGCCCGCTGACGAGCAGGGTCTTGCCGTTGCCCGTATCGATCAGAGCTTGTCCGGTGTCCTTCAGGATCTTCGTGACCGTACCCGTGACCGGCTGCACAAGCGGAAGCTGCTGTGCAATCGGCTTGATGGCATCGGTAACGACATCGTCACCCGCAAGTAC
>CAJCHR010000221.1 GCA_903970225.1 Actinobacteria bacterium 21-64-8
ATCGGTCCTGGCGCCTTGCCATCGCCGACGTAGTCCTGGAGCGCCTTGAAGTGCGCGGCGATCGTGCTCGCTGCATCGCCGCCGCCGGTGGCGTCGCTGCCCGCGGCGAGCGCCGCCTTGCCGATCTGCGACGAGCCGAACTTGGCGGCCAGCGCGCTTCCCGCCGCATTGGCCGCGCCGCCGGTGAACGTGGTGTTCTTGCGCACTTCGACCAGCAGCGTCTTGAGCGGCGAGGGCGCCTTGGTGAAGGCGCCGAGCGCGGCGATGTCGGCGAAGTAAGCAGCCGGCTTCGGCGCCCCCGCGACCCTGTCCCACGCCGCGATGTAATCGCGCGCGTAGGCCGCCGCGACGCCCGGGCGGATCTGTTCGAGCTGTGCCTGGATGCCCGAAGCCTGCGCGTCTTGCCCGAGTACCCAGATGTCGTTCTTGAGATCCTCGGTGACGGTCGCAAGGCCCGGAATGTACGCCTTTTCGTAACCGCTTCGGGTATAGAGGAACGGCACTTCGAGCCCGAGGACTTCGTTGCCGTTGGCGAACGCCTGCGCGTCGCCGGAAGTCAGCGCAGCCGACGCGCGCCACGGCGCATCACCGCCGCTCATCGCCTTCTGCTTGAGCACCGCATAGGCCCGGTCGGCGAGCGACAAGGTGCCGAGCGCGGTGCGCGCATTGGCGATCACGGTGCCGTCGAGCGGGGCCTGGCGGTTCGGCCAGTCGGCCGAGAGATCAGGGTCGGACAGCAGCGCGTCGAGGTGTTCGGCAAGCTGCTTGCGCACGTCGGCGCGGTCGCCGCCGGGGAACTGCTGGCTGGCCCAGTCCTGCTCGATCCACGAGCGCACGGTCTCGGCATCGATCGCGTGCTGGCCGCCGAGCATCAGGTAGACCTTGAGCGGCTGGTACAGCGCGCCGGGATCGCCGCCGCTGCTGGCCATGAACTTCTCGAGCCGCAGGATCAGCCGCGGCAGGAAGATCCGGCGCAGGCCATCGCGATAGGCCTCTTCGGCCGCATCGGCATGGCTCGACTGGAACAGGCCAAAGCGCTTGAACAGGCCCGGCTCGCCCGCCTGCTGCGCCGCGTACCCCTGCGGGAGATTCCGCAGCGCGCGCAGCACGCCGAGCGACTGTTCGAGATCGGGATCGGTGTCGCGCACCTGCACCAGATCGACCCCGGTCTCGCGAGTCAGCGTTGCGGCCTGTGCCGACGCTTCGCCGAGCTGCGAGAGGAACGCGCGGTTCTGGAAATAGCTCACGCCCCACAGCACCACGACAAATGCGGCGGCAGCCGCGATAGCCAGCACGCCAGTCGTGGTGCGCGCAGCTTGACGACGGCGCGCGGCGGGATCGGCGACGACGAGGCCAGCTTCGGGCACCATAACTTCGGTCAGCGCGCGGTTGAGGAAATAGGCGCGGCCCGAGCCTCCGGCGCTGCCGGTGCGCGTCTGGTACGTCTCGGCGACGCCCGCGAGAATGCGGTCGAGCGGTGCGCCCTGCTGCACGCCGCTGGTGAAGTAGAACCCGCGCAAGGTGCCCGCCGGCTTGTCGCCCGCGATGAACGCGCCGTCGACGAGGCGCGCGAGGCGATTGCGCAGCGCGCCGAGCTGTGAAGGGAAGCCAAGGATCAGGCTTCGGCGGCTCTGGTCGACTTCCTCAAACAGGCGGCGCACCTGCCGCTGCTGTTGCGCCGAGACCATCTGGTCGAACGCACCGACAACGCTGTCGATCCCGGGCTTGCCTGCCTCGACCGGGAGAGTCGCGCCCAGCACCGCGCGGCGGCCTTCGACGTCGAGATCGTCGTAGAACTCGGTGAAGCCCGCGATCAGGTCGGCCTTGGTCAGGAACAGGTAGACCGGCACCGTGACTTCGAGCGAATCCTTGAGTTCGCCCAGCCGCCGCCGGATCAGCGAGGCGTGGCGATCGAGTCCGGCGCGGTCCGCGCTCAGCAGTTCGTCGACGCCGAGCGCGACGATCACGCCGTTGATCGGCGACAGCGGACGGTTCTTCTTCAGCGAGGCCAGGAAACTCTTCCAGCCCTGCATGTCCGCCGTGCTGTCCGAATCCTGCGTGGTGTAGCGCCCGGCGGTATCGACCAGCACCGCCTCGTCGGCGAACCAGAAGTCGAGATTGCGCGTACCGCCCACGCCCTGGAACGACTGCTCGGACAGCGGGAAGCGAAGTCCCGAGTTGACGAGCGCGGTGGTCTTGCCCGCACCCGGAGGCCCGATGATCACGTACCACGGCCGGTTGTAAAGATAGTCGCGCCGGTTGCCCGAGCCGGTGCGCAGCGTGGCCAGCGAATCGCTCATCCGCGCGGCGACGGCCCGGCTTTCCTCGTCGGCAGCGGAAGGCGTCGCCAGATCGGCGGCGAGCGCGGCGGCGGCCCGCCTCGCCTTGCGGATGCGCAGCCAGCCGATCAGGCCCCAGGAGCCCACGATCAGCACAAATAGCGTTATCCGCACCCACCACGGCTTCAGCGCGAGTACGAACAGCGGCAGGCCGACGCATAGCACCAGCACGAGGCACAGCACCACGAGCCCGGTCAGGAACCACCAGTTGCCGAAAAACTTCTTCACGATCTGTGCTGCCCCTGTCCCAGACCGCGCACCTTACTGGTGCCGCGGAATGACGATCTCGACCCGGCGGTTGAGCGCCTTGCCGTCGGCGGTGTCGTTCGATGCGATCGGGCGGCTGTCGCCGTAGCCGACCACCTTGATCCGCCCCGGGTTCGACAGCACCCCGCCGATGATTGACGAGATCTTGTCGGCGCGTGCTTTCGAGAGCGCGGTGTTGTCCGGGAACGCGAAGCTCGGCGAGATCTGGTCGCTGTCCGAGTGGCCCTCGATGGTGACTTCGCCGGGCTCACCCTCGACCGCGCGGCCGATCCGCTCGAACAACGGCGCGCGGCCGTCGGTAAGCTGGTCCGAGCCCGACTGGAAAAGCTGGCCCACGGTGGTGCGCACGCGCACGGTCGACCCGTCCTCTTCGACCACGACCAGCTTCTGGGTGATTTCCGGCGCCAGGAACGTGCGCAGGCGTTCGAGCTGGCTGCTCGCGGGCGGCACCGGCGGCGGCGCCCCGACGCGCGACAGGCCGAGCGGCTGGTCGGGCATCAGGCTCTTCACCGACTTCCACGGGTCCGAACCCGCGCTCATCAGCAGCATGCGCAAGACGATGTAGACGAGCAGCAGGAACACCAGCGCCACCGCGCCCGCCAGCGCGAGGCGGCTCCAGGCGCTGACCTTCTGTAGCGGCGCATCGGCGCCGTGCCACTGCGGCGAGATCTCGGCCATCGACTGCGCGCGCGGATGATCGAGCGCGCCATAGAGGCTGGACAGGATTTGCTGCAGCCGCCCGGCGCCGTCAGCCATCGTGCGGAACCGGCCCTGGAAGCCCGCCGCGATGCAATCGGCGAACAGCTCGATCAGTTCAGCATTCTGCGAGGGCCGGGCGAGCACGTCATCCACCAGTTGCCAGTACCGGTCGCCGCCGATGTTCTCGCGGAAGAACGTGACGACGAGGCTGCGGCGAGCCCATTCGGCGCCGTCGGTGCCCGCGCCCGGCAGGTTCTGCGCGATATCATCAACCGTCGCGCAGATCGCGTAGCGCGCACGCATCCGGGTTTCCTCGGGGTACAGTGACGCAATCGCGCGGTCGTAAGCCGAGATCGCCTCGGTCGCCTCGCGGTGGAAATCGGGCATCGCGATCCGGGCGCGGCCCGAGCGGACCGATGCCGCGAGTGCAAGCACCGGCCCGGCCTCGACCACCAGCGGGCTGCGGGTGTCGCGCGCCAGCGAGGGGACCGGGATGTCGTCGTCATTGAGACGCGTGTTGCGGGTTGCGCCGGGGCCCTGGCCGGGCGCCAGATACGCATCGGGCGCAGCCTGATATCCGGGGGGCGGCGCGAAGCTTGCGGGCGCAGGCGGCGGAGCGGCGGGCGGGGGCGGCGCGAACGAAGGCGGCGGCGT
>CAJCHR010000222.1 GCA_903970225.1 Actinobacteria bacterium 21-64-8
CATAGATCTTGCCGAAGTTCGCAAGGCCGACGTAGCGCGTGGTCAGGTACGTCGTGATGTTGACCGCCGCGCCCGACGCAAAGCCCGCGAGCAGCACGCCGGCCCATTGCAGGGGCCTGGAACCCGGGCCGGCGAGCAGCAGGCCGTACGCGACCGCCGGAAGCGCGAAGCAGACGCTGGGTAGCACTTTTGCCGAGACGCGATCGGCCAGCGATCCCGTGGTGAGCTGTCCGAGCAGCGCTGCGAGGCCGACCAGCCCGGCCATGGCCGCCGCCTCGGCGCGCGACACGCCGTTCTCCGAGAGCAGCTTGATCAAGTGGACGATGAAGCCCGAGATCATTCCGCCCTGAAGCAGGATCGCGGCCGCGATGCGCAGGAACCGCGTGTCGCGCAGAGCCTCGCGCAAGGTCAGACCGCCCAGCGCGTCGCCCGCGGCCTGCCGCTGAGCGGCGCTGCCGCGGGCTCGCGGATCGTGGAACAGCAGGAGGCAAAGCAGAAAGGCGAGCCCCGTCCAGCCGATGCCGATCACGGCAAATGCCGTGCGCCAGCTATAGGCGTCGATCAGCCAGCGCGCGGTCAGCGGCGCAATCAACTGTCCCACCGCGATCCCGCCCATCGTCACGCCGATGGCGAGCCCGCGGCTGCGTTCGAACGCGGCGGATACCGCGCCGCTCCACACATATGTGCCGATCATCAGTTGGGTGAGCGTGTAGAATACCCAGCCGACGTACCAGGTCGCGATCGAGCCCTGGATCAGGCCGAACGCGGCAAACGCGAGGCCGTTGAGGAGCAACCCGGGCAGCGCGACCGCGCGCGTGCCGAAGCGATCCACCAGCGCGCCGAAGAATGGCACGAGCAGTACGCTCAGTATCGAATAGAGGAACAGTCCCGACGATAGCTGCGCGAAGCTCCAGCCGAACTGGTTGTGCAGCGGCTGCAGGAACAGACTGAGCGATGCAACCGGCGCGGTAACCCAGCTGACGGCCAGCGCGCTGGCGAGGACCAGTGTCCAGCTGCGCTTCCACTCTTGCGCGGCGGAAGGGGCGGCATCAATCGGCGCACTCATGCGAAAGTCTCCGCGTCGCGGTCGGCCGTGAATATGGGGTAGGGGCCCAGCCCGACGAACAGCAGCGCGCACAGCAGCATTACCGGGGCTGCGAGGATCAGAAGGGCGGCGTAGCTGCCGGTGGCATCATGGATGCCCGCAGCGAGCAGGGGGCCGAACGAAGTGCCCAGCATCATCGAACTGGCAATCGTGCCGAACACGACGCCGAAGTTCCTGAGCCCGGCGTAGCGCGTGATCAGATAAGTGCTCACCTGAAGCCCGGCGCCGCTGGCATAGCCGACGCAGAGCGTTCCGAGCAGCAGCTCGACCCGCGTGTGCATCAGGTCCAGCAACAGGACGTAGCCGGCCGCTCCGACCGCGAAACTGCCGAACGGCACGAGGCTTCCCTGAATCCGGTCCAGCAGGAAGCCTGAGAAGAACTTGCCGACGATCCCGGCGATGCCTGCGGTCGCGGCGATCTCGACCGCCTGGGTGGTCGTCAGGCCGGTCTGCGTGATCAAGGGCACGAGGTGCACGGTGATGCCCGCGCCGACGAACGACATCAGCAGATTGGCGACCGCGATGCGGATCACTTTCGAACTGCGACAGGCTTCGGGAATGCTGAGACCAGGCAGGCGCAAGGTCTCGCCGGATGCCGTCTTCACGCGCTGACCCAGTGCATGCGCGTCGTAGAAGAACAGCGCGACCAGGACCGCGGCAAGCCCTCCCCAGCCAAGCCCGATCCACACGTAAGCGGCGCGCCAGCCTTGAGTCTGGATCAGCGCGTTCGAGACCAGCGGCGCGAAGATCTGCGCCACGGCCGAACCGCTGAGCACTGCGGCCAGCGCCATGCCCCGGCTCGCGGTGAACACGCTCGATGCGCCCGCGCTCCAGACGGTGGACTTGATCATCACCGAGCAGATCGAGAACGCCAGCCACAGTCCGATCCATTGCAGCGGCGATCCGGTCACCAGGCTGAAGCAGGCGAACAGGGCGCCCGAGAGGATCAGCCCGGCGAGCGCCAGCTTTCGCGCGCCGAACCGGTCGAGCAGGATGCCCATCGGGGGACCGGCGAACGTCGCGGACAGCCCGAAGATGGTGAGACCAAGCGAGATCTCGGTGCGGGACCAGCCGAACGCTTTCTCGAGCGGGGCCATGAACGTGCCGAGCGAGTAGGTCACCATCGAGTAGAACGAAAAGCCGACCAGGCCCGCAAGCACGGTCAGCCAATGCGCACTCCACTCGTCGCCCGCAGTATGCGGCCGTTCGTCCATGACTCTCTCCCATGCGCGCCCGTTCGATCGAGGCGTCACTCTATCCTGAGGATCATTCCATCTTGGAAATGACGTCCTCGCCGAACTGCTGCGCTTTTTCGCACCACTCGCGGCGGCTGCCGGCGACGATGCTAGCGCCTGATCCGTGCACGCCAAGCGTTTTCAGCTCTGCATAGTGATCGATCGCTTCCTGGGCGCTCCAGCCATCACGAACGGTGAACGTGCCCGAACAGATCACCTGCGGCGGAACCTCGCGGCCGACTTTCTCGCAGTGCGCCTTGATGTACTCGATCGAATCGATCAGGTCCTGGTTGGTCGAAAGATTGACAGTGCGGGCGGTGTCGGAAATGCCCTTGGGCACGAAGAACGGATGCCATGCATCGCCGAGTTCGACCGTGCGGCGCAGCGCGCGCTTCGAGTTGCCGCCGATCAGCAGCGGAGGATGCGGCTTCTGCACCGGCGTGGGCCGCATGCGGTTGCCGACCGCGCTGTAGCCGGTGCCTTCGAACGTGAAGTCCTCACCGGTCCATGCGGCCTTCATCGCGCGCATGTATTCGTCCATGATGTCGTTGCGGCTGTCGAAATCGACGCCGAGCGCCTTGTACTCGGGCTTCAGGTAGCCCGCGCCGATGCCGAAGATGAACCGCCCGTTCGAGAAAGCGTCGAGCGACGACACCGCACGCGCCGTGATGAACGGATTGCGATACGGCAGCACGACGATGTTGGTCTGGAGCCGCAGCTTGGTCGTCACCGCGGCGATCATCGAGAGCAGCACGAACGGATCCTGCGCATAGTGGCCGCCGTTATCGAGCCATCGGTACGAAGGCACCGGATGATCGGTGACCGTGCCGGACCAGAATCCTGCATCCTCGGCCGCTTTCGCGCACTCGTGGACCGCCTGCATCGTCGCATATTCGTCACCGTCCTCGATCTGGTCGAACGGGAAGTGGAGGCTCAGGGTAAAGGTCATGCTCGGTGCTTCCTCTTGAAGGGAATGTCAGGCTCTGAATGTCAGGCTTTGGTCGAAGGAGGCAGGATCCAGTCGTCGTCGGGACCATCGCGCATCCAGCCACTCGATGCCCAGGATCCGCCATCGACCGGGATCAGCGTGCCGGTCACATAGCTGGCGAGCTTGGAGCACAGGAACGCCGCGACAGTGCCGCACTCCTCCTCGAGCCCGGCGCGGCCCGCCGGAATGCGCCGCCGCTGCGATTCGAGCTCCAATTCGGTGAACGGGGGCCACAGCGACGGATCGACCGGGCCGGTAAAGACTCCCTTCGTTCCAGGCGTCACCGTATAATCTGGCGCGATCGTATTGATGCGGATCTGGTGCTCGGCAAATTCCAGTGCGAGCGTGCGGGTGATATTGTTGATCGCCGCCTTGCAGCCGGAATAGACCGAATAGCCTGGCGCCGCGCGCGAACCCTCGATGCTGCTGACGTTGACGATAGCTCCACCGCGTCCGCCCTCGATCATGTGCGGCACGGCTTCGTGCGTGGCAGTCAGCATCGAGATCAGGTTGAGATCTATGACACGGCGCCAGTTCTTCTCCTGAAGCTGGAGAAACGGCCGCCGCGTGACTCCGCCGGCGTTGTTGATCAGGATGTCGATCCGGCCGAACCTGTCCTTGGTTGCGGTAACGGCCTCGCGAACCTTGTCGCTGTCCATGACATTGGCCGGGAACGGCAGTGCCTGACGCCCGCGCGCCTCCACTTGCGCCGCGACCTCGTCGCAACGCTCCGGGATGACATCGACGATCGTCACGTCGGCGCCCAGATCGGCGAGGCAGAGCGCGATCGCGCGGCCGATGCCGCCGCCGCCACCGGTGACGATCGCCACTTGTCCGGTCAGTTCGAGGTCGCTGGCCTTCATCCGCTCTGCCTTTCGATTCTTATGATAGTGCGCCGATCAGCGCCGCCGCATCGACCAGGTCTGCCGGTTCGTCGACATCGCGCGCAAGCCCGTTGCCCTGAACCTCGGTTACCGTAAGCCCTAGCCGCGCGGCTTCGGTGCGGTGAAGAGCATAACTGTCCGGGCCGAACGCGAAAGCGAAGTCTGCCCCTTGGGGAAGGGGTATCGCGAGGGCGTTGGTCCCAGTGCCGTGCCGATCGGTGGCGATGGCGATATCGCTGCCGAGTGCGAGTTGCTCAAGCTCGGCGGACGTCACCAGGGGGAGGTCACCGGCGATGATCACCACGCGCGAAGCATCGGGGAGCTGCCGTAGCGCACCCGAAACCGCCGCATTCAAACCGCCCCCATCATCTTCCAGGACCACAAAGCCCTCGGGGAGCCCGGCATTGCTGGGAGCGACGAAGGCGACGCCGTCGAAGCCCTTCGCGCGCAATGCGGCGTTCGCGACATGCTCCGCCATTCGCAGCACCAGCGTATCGCGCTCCGCGGGGCCGAGCGCTGCGGAAAGCCGGCTCTTGCGCGCGGGCGGTGGCTTCACCGGGATGACGGCCCAGCAGCTCATGCGGCAGCGCTTGCGGAAAGTGCCGTCGATCGCATGCGCTGCAGTCTCCCGAATTGGCTGTTGCCCTTTGTTAGGCATTGCCGATAGCGACGCGCAGGCCACGCACAATCGGAAAATCGCACACTTTGACCGGCGCCACCTCTTCGAACACCGATCCCGTCAGCTATCGGGCGACGCCGCTGGCGGGTGTTCCGCTGTTCGCGGCCGGGATGTCCGTCGCGGGGGAAATCGTGGCGGCGTTGGCGCGCTGCGGCGATGTCCTGTCCGGTGATGACGTTGTGGTCGTCGCCCAGAAAGTCGTCTCGAAAGCTGAAGGGCGCCTGCGCGAGCTTGCTGACGTTGCGGTGAGCGACGAGGCGACGCGCATCGCCGTGGCAACGGGTCGCGAGCCGGCAGCGGTGCAGCTGATCATCGACGAGAGCACAGAGATCCTGCGCGCGCACCCCGCCGCGATTATCGCCCGGCACCGCACCGGGCACGTGCTGGCCAATGCCGGGATAGACGCCTCGAACATCGAGGGCGGCGACGCGGGCACGGTGCTGCTCTGGCCCGAGGACCCCGACGCCAGTGCGCGCGCGATCCGCGAGGAACTGGAGGCGCTGACCGGCGTGCGCCCGGCCGTGATTATCGCCGACAGCATGGGCCGCGCCTGGCGGGTCGGTACGGTCGGCACCGCGATCGGCTGCGCGGGGCTGATGCCGGTGGACGATCGGCGCGGGCAAAGCGACCTGTTCGGCCGCGTGCTCCAGGCGACGATCGTTGCAGTAGCGGATTCGATCGCCGCTATGGCAACGCTGGCGATGGGCGAGGGGGCGGAAGGCACGCCCGCCGCGATCGTGCGGGGCGCTGGGCGATGGGTCACAAACGAGCACGGGCCGGGGGCGGCTTCCGGGTTGCGGCCGGTCGAGCAGGATATGTTTCGGTGAGGGGACATGTCCTCGCACTCTCCGGCGGCGTCGGCGGAGCCAAGCTTGCAGCCGGGCTCGCGGCCATCCTCGCCCCCGAGCGGCTGACGATCGCGGTCAACACCGGCGACGACTTCGAGCATCTGGGCCTCACCATCTGCCCGGACATCGACTCGGTCACTTACGCACTCGCCGGACTCAACGACACCGAGCGGGGCTGGGGTGTCGCCGGCGAGACGTGGCAGGCGATGGCGATGCTGCGCGATCTGGGTGAAGCCGACTGGTTCAACCTCGGCGACCGCGATCTGGGTACGCACCTCGCCCGAAGCTGGCGGCTGCGCGCGGGTGAAAGCTTGTCCGATGTCACGTCGCGGTTAACCCGCTCGCTCGGCATTGGCCCGGCGGTGGTGCCGATGAGCGATGCGCCGGTGCGGACCCAGGTCGAAACCAGCGAAGGCTGGCTCGACTTCCAGCGCTACTTCGTCGCCGAGCAATGCCGCCCGGTCGCAAAGGCGATCCGTTTCGATGGAACACCCGGCGCGGTGCCATCGCCCGGCCTTGCCGAAGCGCTGGCGCGACCCGATCTCGCCGCAATCGTGCTGTGCCCATCCAATCCGTTCCTGAGCGTGGATCCGATCCTCGCGGTCGATGGCGTTCGGGCGGCGCTGGAGTCGCGCCAGGTGCCTCTGGTCGCGGTATCGCCGCTGGTTGGCGGCAAGTCCCTCAAAGGCCCGCTCGGCAAGCTGCTCGGCGAACTGGGGCTCGAGAACAGCAACCGCGCGATCGTCGACCACTATCGGGGCCTGATCGATCATCTGATCATCGACAGGAGCGACGCGGTCGACGCCGAAGGCTTGCGCGCGGCCAGTGTTTCGGTAACGGTAACCGGAACAGTCATGCATGCTGCCGAGGACCGGGAGAGGCTAGCGCGCGAAGCACTGTCAGCAGCCCGCATCGAATTGGAAGGCCATGACGCACGCTGACGGCGACCTGATTACCCGACTCCTGTCCAAGCCGCTGGACGAACTCACCGCCGAGGCGCGCGCGATCCGCGATGCCCGAGGCCCGGCACGGATGACCTATTCGCCCAAGGTGTTCATCCCGCTGACGCGGCTCTGCGCCGACGTCTGCCATTACTGCACTTTCGCGACCCAGCCCTCGCAGCTTCACGCGCCGTACCTGAGCGCGCAGGAAGTGCTCGCGATCGCGCGCGCCGGCGCTGCTGCCGGGTGCAAGGAAGCGCTGTTCACCCTCGGCGATGCGCCTGAGCGGCGCTATGCCGCGGCGCGCGACTGGCTCGCCGAGCAGGGCTTCGCGCGTACGATCGATTACGTCCGCCATTGCGCCGAACTGGTGATGAGCGAAACCGGGCTGTTGCCCCATGTCAATGCCGGTATCCTCGACGAAGCGGATTACCGAATGCTGCGTCCGGTCGCGGCATCCGTCGGCCTGATGCTCGAAAGCGTGTCAGACGCGCTGTGCGAGAAGGGCGGCGCGCATTACGGATCCCCGGACAAGGTGCCGGCCGTGCGGATCGCCTCGATCGAAGCCGCAGGCCGTGCACGGGTACCGATGACCACCGGCGTGCTGATCGGCATCGGCGAGACCGCCGAGGAGCGTATCGCCTCGCTGCTCGCGATCCGCGATATCCATGCTGAGTACGGTCACATCCAGGAAGTGATCGTCCAGAACTTCGCGCCCAAGCCAGGCACGAAGATGGCGGGCGCTCCCGAGACATCCGAGGGCGATTTCCTGCGGGTAATCGCCGCGGCGCGGATCGTGTTGCCGCCCGAAGTCTCGGTGCAGGCGCCGCCCAACCTCAACGACGACCGCCTGGTCGAACTGATCGACTGCGGGATCAACGATTGGGGCGGCATCTCGCCCGTTACCCAGGATCACGTGAACCCCGAGGCGCCGTGGCCCGAGATCGAGCGCCTGTCCGCGATTTGCGCCGCCAAGGGCCTGCCACTGGTCGAGCGGCTGACGATCTACCCACGCTTCATCGCTTCGATTGCCGCGTCGGCGCAAGATCGCTCATGGCTGGACGACACGCTACGTCCGGCCGTGCTCAAGCTGGCGGACTCCGAGGGGTTGGCCCGCGACAGCGGCTGGAGCCCGGGGCTTGCTGAGCCTTCGCTCGGGACTCCGTCCATGCCGCTGGGCGCCCGTTACGAAGGCCCGGTTGCCACCTCGCTCCACCGTATCCTCGATCGCGCGGCGAGCGGCACCGAACTATCCGAAGCTGAGATCGTCGCGCTGTTCGCAACGCGCGGCGCCCAGGCGCAGGCGGTGATCGAGGCGGCCGATGCCCTGCGCCGCGAGGTCAGCGGGGAGGCCGTGACCTACGTCATCAACCGGAACATCAACTACACCAACATCTGCACGCATACCTGTTCGTTCTGTGCGTTCTCGAAGACCAGCATCAAGGCCGGTTTCCGGGACAAGCCTTACAATCTCGACTTGTCCGAGATCGCCGATCGCGCGCGCGAAGCGGTGTCGCGCGGCGCGACCGAAGTGTGCCTGCAGGGCGGCATCCATCCGACTTATACCGGCGAGACATACCTCTCGATCCTGCGGGAGGTGAAGGCTGCGTGCCCCGGCCTGCACGTTCATGCGTTCTCGCCGCTCGAAGTCTGGCAGGGCGCGAAGACCCTCGGGCTGCCGCTGCGCGAATACCTGATGATGCTGAAGGACGCAGGCCTCGGCTCGCTGCCCGGCACCGCTGCCGAGATCCTGTGCGACGATATCCGCGCGCAGATCTGCCCCGACAAGGTCAACACCGCCGAATGGCTCGAAGTCGTCGGCACCGCGCATAGCATCGGCTTGCCCACCACTTCGACGATCATGTTCGGGCACCTCGAAGGCATCGAGCACTGGGCGCGCCACTTGCTCGCGCTGCGCCACCAGCAGTTCGAGACGGGCGGATTCACCGAGTTCGTTCCGCTCCCACTGGTCCACATGGAGGCGCCGTTCTATCGGCGCGGGCAGAGCCGCAAGGGACCGACCTGGCGCGAGGCGGTGATGATGCATGCGGTCGCGCGGCTGGCGCTGAACGGCGCGATCAACTCGATCCAGTGCTCGTGGGTCAAGCTGGGCGTCGAAGGCGCGGCGGCGGTGCTCGCGGCGGGCGCGAACGACATCGGCGGCGTGCTGATGAACGAGAGCATCAGCCGTGC
>CAJCHR010000223.1 GCA_903970225.1 Actinobacteria bacterium 21-64-8
CGGATGAAGCTCGCCGATGCGATCGTCGCGCAGAAACGCATGATCGACACCGCACGGCGCCTGGCCGCCGATGGCGCGATCGTGTTCGGGACGGGCGGCGACGATGACTTTGTCTGAGGTGGGCGCCATCGACTCCCCTCCCGCTTGCGCCAGGGGCTGGGGGAGGGCCGATCACGCATGCCCTGAAAGCAACAGGCCCTCCCATAACCCCAACCGCAAGCGGGAGGGGGAATGATGACCCGCCTCCCCCTCGAAGCACTCTCGGGTGCCTCCGGTTTCCGCAGAGACGCGCGCTATGCGCCAGCGGGCAGCATCGCCGAACGCGCGCCCGAACCTCAACCCGAACCGATCGACCCCATCGCCTCCGCGTTTGCCGAAGGCTACGAAGCCGGCCTTGCCGAAGCCCGGGCACGCGCCGCCGCGCGATCCGGCGCCGATGGTGCGGCGCGAGACGCGCTGGCGCTCGCCCTCCCCCGCATCGATACCGCACGCGCCGAGGGTATCGCCGCCAGACTGCGTGAAACAGTCGCGGTGCTTTGCGAAGCATCGCTAAGCCCGCTCGCGCTCGACCCCGAGGCCCTTGCCGCTCGTACCACGCGCGCCGCCGCCATGCTCGCTGACGCCGACGCGGGAATCTTGATCCACCTCCACCCCGATGACCTGCCGCTGGTTGCGCCAAATCTCGGCGGCGGCTGGACGCTTACCCCCGATCCCACCCTCGAACGCGGCGCGATCCGGGTCGAAGGCGAAGCGGGAGGGATCGAGGATGGTCCTGCCCAATGGCGCAGAGCAATCGCGGAGGCGCTGGGCGCATGCTGACTCTCGACGACCTCCTGCCTATCGCAACCCCGCTCAAACTCGAACCGCGCCGCTTCGGCCGCGTCGTCGCCTGCGACGGGGGGCTGATCGAGGCGGGCGGCCTCGACGTGCCGGTCGGCGCGCTGTGCCGGATCGACGATGGGCACGGCGGCTCGCAACCGTCCGAGGCGATCGGCTTCCGCAACGGCCGCACGATGCTGATGCTGCTCGGCGACACCGTGCGCCTGCGCCCCGGCTCGCGTATCTGGACCGAGGGCCATCCGGGCATGCTTCCGGTCGGGACAAGCTTCCTCGGCCGCGCGGTCGATGGCGAGGGACATCCGATCGACGGGCTCGGCCCCGTCCGCGTCGATGCCTGGGCCCCCGCCGGCGGCGCGCGTGTCTCCGCGCTCGAACGTGCGCGCGTGAGCGAGCCGTTCGACACCGGCGTGCGCGCGATCAACGCGCTCACCACATTCGGCACCGGCCAGCGTGTCGGCGTGATGGCCGGGTCGGGCGTCGGCAAGTCGGTGCTGATCGACATGATCGCGCACGGGCACGACGCCGAGATCACCGTCGTGGGCCTGATCGGCGAGCGTGCGAGCGAAGTCTCGGACTTCGTCGCGCGGCACATGTCCTCCGAGCGCCGCGCCACCACCGCGCTGGTCGCGGTGCCCGCCGATCACGCCCCGAACTTGCGCCTGCGCGGCGCTTGCCAAGCCACCGCGCTGGCCGAACACTTCCGAAGCCAGGGCAAGCGCGTGCTGCTGATCCTCGACAGCCTGACGCGCGTCGCCCACGCCACCCGCGAGATCGGCCTGCTGCTGGGCGAGCCCGGCGCGGCGCGCGGTTATCCGCCATCCGCGCTTTCCACGATCACCAAACTGGTCGAGCGCGCGGGCAATTCGGCCTCGACCGGCGGCTCGATCACCGGGCTTTATACCGTGCTCGCAGACGGCGATGACCAGGACGACCCGGTGGTCGACACCGCGCGCGCGATCCTCGACGGGCACCTCGTGCTCAGCCGGGCGCTGGCTCAGCGCGGGCAGTATCCGGCGATCGACGTCGCTGCATCGCTGAGCCGGGTGATGGACGACATCGTCTCCCCCGGCCATCGCGCGCTGGCCCGCGCGTTCCGCGCGCTCGTCGCGAATTACGAGGCTAACCGCGACCTCGTGTTGATGGGCGCGTACCGCCCCGGCGCTGACCCAGAACTCGACCGCGCGATCGGCATGCAGGACGCGCTCAACGGCTTTCTCTCGCAGGAACGCGATGAGCAGGCATCGCTCGATCACAGCGTCGCGCGCCTTGCCGCCCTGTTCGGCGCATGAAGCAGACGCTGCACCGGCTCCAGCGGCTCGAACGCCTGCGCGCGATCGCCCGGCAGACCGCCGCGATCGAGGCGGCCGAGGCCGAAGCCGGTCGCGCGCAACTCGCCGCGCTGGCGGACCGCACCGGGCGGCTAGCCGCCGATTACGCGCGCGCCGGCGACGCGACAGACGGCGCCGCGCTGGTCCAGGTCGCGCGCTTCGCGGGTAGCTTGCAGGGCCTGTGCCGCGCGACCCGTGCCGACGCCAAGCGCGCGCAAGCCATCGCCGACCAGCGCATGACCGCGCTGGCCGAGGCCGAGCGCCGCCGCGCCGCGATCGAGGACCGCATCACCGCCGCCCGCGCGCAGATCGCCGTCAGGGCGAGCAAACCTACCTTGACCGCTCGCAAAAGCCGGATCGAACCTTGGCACGAAACTTGATTGAGGGACCCGTATGACCGCCAAGCTGTCCGCCCTCTCACCGCTTCCCGCAATCACCCCCAAGCCACTGATCGCGGCCGCCGAGCAAGGTTCGACCGATCCGGTGGGAGCCATGTTCGCGGCAGTGCTGGCGACAATGCCAGCCGCCCCCGGCACACCGTTGCCGGTGAGCGGCAAGGTCATGCCGACAGGCGGTACCACGCCGCCCGATCAGCTTGCCGACAATGGTCTCACCGGCGAAATCGCGCCGAAAGCTGCGGACAGCGCGATTGTCGCCGGCACGGCGCTCACGAAAACCGTTGCTGCGCAGCCTGCCAAGGGCAAAGCCATGGCCGGAGCGGGCGCTCCGCGACCGGATCACGCGGCCGATGACGACGAGCGCGCCAGCGAGACGACAGCGAATGGCGCCCTCGACACCACCGTCACCAATGCCCCCCCGGCAAACAGCATCACCCCTGCGACTGTCGCGATTTTGCCCACGTCCGCCCTCCAGCCGCCGCCCGTCCGACCGATCGCCACAGATCAGACGCCCTCGTCACGGACGGCACCCGCTCTTGCCGCGTCACCGAAACTCGCTGCTGCGACGAGCGCGGCCGCACCTGAGCCTCAAGCGCCGCGTACCGAAGCCCTGACGCTTGCGGGACGGTACGGTCCCAGCCGCGCGCCGGGAGAGAGACCGGCCT
Organism: Actinobacteria bacterium 21-64-8; assembly: GCA_903970225.1. Classification (GTDB taxonomy): domain Bacteria; phylum Pseudomonadota; class Alphaproteobacteria; order Sphingomonadales; family Sphingomonadaceae; genus Novosphingobium. The sequence continues at coordinate 3,232 of CAJCHR010000223.1, forward strand.
CGATCACGCCCGTTACCGCATCCGGCACCGGCGACCTCGCCGGGCCCGCCACGGTCGATCGCCGCGCTGCGGTCGGCACTGCACCGGCCGCCGCGCCGTTCGAAACGCTTGCCGCGCCGACCATGACCCCCGCTGGCACATCGGCGGTCGCGCGCGCGCTGGAGACGGACGCGGCCGTGACGATCGCATTGCCCTCCCCCACCGGATCGAACGCCGTGCCCGATGCCGTGATATCGGCGAACCCCGAGCTGCGGAGCGGCGCCCCTGCCTCGCTCGGCGATGCACCGCGACCGGGTATCGCGAACCGTACCTCCGTTACGGACAATGCAACCGGCACCAACGCACCGATGGCATCAACGACCCGCAAGCCGGAGACGTCGCAGCCGTCCACCGCGCCGGCGAGCCAGGCGAAGACGAGCACCGTCGCCCCGCAAACCCCATCGGCCGCCCCACCGATACCCGTGGCCGCGCGGGTCGAAGCGGCTCTGGATCAGCCGAAGCCCGCGCTAACGCCCCCTGCCAGTCAGCCGGCGATGTCGGTGGCCGTCCCGGTCGCATTGCCTGCCAAGCCCGCAACTCGCGCGGCCAGCCCAGAGTCTTCGAGCCAGAGCGATCGCGGATCGCCGGTTTTACAGGGCGTGCATACCATGGCCCAAGCTGCCTTCGCGCACGATCTCCAGCCGACGATGAGCGCGCACGATGCCGGGGCGACTCAACAAGCGCCAACCCCCTCCCCCGCCGCCGCACAGGCACAATCGGCGCCGACCGATCTCGGCACGCTGGTCGATCGGCTGATCGCCGCGCGGCAGGCGAGCCAGACCTCGCAAGTCACGGCGCACGTCGCGCATGCCGATTTCGGACGGATCGACCTGAGCTTCGCGACCGACGCCGCGGGGCTTACCGTGGGCATGCGCTCGCACGATCCGGATTTCGCACCCTCGGTCCAGGCCGCTGCCAGCATCGCGCCGCCGCAAGCGGTTAGCGATCCGCGCGGAACCCAGGATTTGCCGCAACAGCAGTCCGCAGCGACCTCGAGCGGCGGATCGCAAGGTTTCGCGCGCGATCAGGGCCGCGCCGGATCAGGCCAAACCGGCCGCGAACCCGCGCATTCCGGTGGCTCCGATGCCCGCACCCCGCGCGGATCCGCGTCCGACCGGCCTGAAGATCCGCGCGGAGTTTACGCGTAATTAACCCAATCGCGTCATAAGACCCTCCATGTCCGATGCAGCCCATGACAAACCGAAAAAGAAGAAGGGCGGCGGCCTGATTCTCAAGCTCCTGCTCGGGCTGGGGCTCGTCGGCTCCGGCGGAGGCGGGGCGTTCGCGCTCGTCTCGACCGGGGTGATCGGTCATAAGCCGGTGAAGGAAGACAACTCCCCCAAGCTGATCCGTAAGGGCGAGGAAGACGCATATGCACCGCCAGCCGGTGACGGCAAGGAAGGCGCGGGCAAGCCCGTCTACGGCGACGGCGGTAGCCCCTTTCGCACTGCCTATTTCAATTTCTCCGACGATTTCACCGTCAACCTCAAGGGATCGACCACACTGCTCCAGGCGAGCCTGGCCTGCTCGACTCAGTACGACGGCCGCGTGCTGCAGTGGCTCAAGGCGCACGAGCTCGCGATCCGGTCGGCAATGCTCGAGCAACTGGCCGACACCACCGACGAGGACATCGCGAGCCCCCAGGGCAAGGAACAGCTGCAAAAGCGCCTCGCCGCCGCGATCAACACAGTGCTCGTCCGCGAGGAAGGGTTCGGCGGGGTAAATGCGGTCTATTTCAAGAGCTTCATCGTCCAGTGAAGCCCCAGGGCCCCTTCATCGGCCGCCCCCAGGCGCGGCATTGCGAGGCATTGTTCGTGCGGCGTGCTGCCAAAGCAGTGACGCTCGCCGAGGCGCCGATGTTTCCCTCCGAGCGGCTGGCGCACGAGTTGTCGCTGCGGCTGACGCGTCTGATGGGCGGGGTTTCACCGCGTGTCGCGTGCGCCGCTCCGGCGGCGACATCGGTGCGCGATCTCGCCGATCGCATCGGCACTTTCGCCGCCAATGCGCTGTTCGATACGGGTTCGGTGCCGCTCTGCACGACGATCGAGGCTGGCACGGTGCTGCGCCTGCTGGACCGCACGTTCGGTGGCCGCGGCGAGGTTCCGGCCCCGCTGCCGATCGCATTTCCGCTGTCCGCCGAACTGCTGATCGAGCGGCTCGAAGCGATCGTCGCCGAAGCGCTCGGCGTGGTTTTCGGCGCGCCTGGTGATGCCCCGATTGCTTCGGTGCGCCGTCACACCAGCTTCGCCCAGCTCGCGCCGTTCGCGCACGACGAGCCGCTGGCGCTACAAGCCTTCACCATCTCGGCGGGAGATAGCGCCGGTTCGGACTGGACGTTGCTGGTCGCTTACCCGCCCGCGCGGTACGCCGCTTCGGAGAATGCCGACCCTGCCGATGCTCCGGCGCGGCGCGGTGCTGCGGGTGATGCCGGGGCCGCGCCTTACGCAGAGATTCCGCTGACGCTGGGCGCGGTGCTGGTCGACATGCGCATGCCGCTGGCACGGATCGCCGGGCTCAAGGTCGGCGACGTGCTGCCGGTGTCGGTCGCGCGCAGCGTGCCGCTGTTTGCGGGCGGCAAGCGGATCGGCGCGGGCGCGATCGGCAGCTTCGATGACCGGGTTGCGCTGCAGCTCACCGAAACGTTCTGAAGACCGGGAAGGACGAACAAGGCGATGAATCTCCAGCAGAGCCTTCAGCCGCGGGGCCTCGATTTCCTCCGCGACGTTTCCGTCCAGGTCTCGGTCGAACTCGGCCGGGCGGAGATGAAGCTGCGCGAGGTGCTCGCGCTCGGCGAGGACAGCGTGGTGGTGCTCGACAAGCTGACCGACGAACTGCTCGACGTGCTGGTCAACGGCAAGGTGATCGCGCGCGGTGAGATCGTGCCGGAGGGCGGGCGCTTCGGCCTGCGCATCGTCGAGCTGGTCGGCGGGGACGATACAGGCGCGGTCTGATGGCGTGGTACCTCGTCAAGCTGGTGATCATGCTGCCGCTGATCGCGGTTCTGGTGTGGGGTTGTCTCAGACTGACTCAAAAGATGCAGGCGCGGGCCGGGATCGGCGCGGGCAGAACCGTGCGTGTGGTGGAGACTGTGATGCTCTCGCCTACCCACAAGCTGGCTGTGCTGGAATTTCACGGGCGGGAGATCCTGGTCTCGGTATCGCGCGGCGGGCTGGTGCGACTGGCCGAGGCGGATGCGCGGGAGGAGTTCGAATGAGCGCGGCGGCGCGGTTCCTCCCCCTTCGGCGGAGGGGGACCATGCGCAGCACGGTGGACGGGCAAGTGCGGGGTCGCGTGGCCCCTCCGGCGCGGACCGAAATGGCTCTGCATCGTCGACTTGCGGTGACTCCGAGCGTGCCCCTCCACCACCTGCGGTGGTCCCCCTCCCCGTTCCGGGGAGGAATTTTGCTGCTTACCCTCCTCCTCATCCCCATAGCCGCTCACGCCGACACCGCGATCCCCGGTGCGCTCGATCGCGCGCTTGGCTCACTGAAGGACGGAGGCACGGGCAGCGGGCCGGGCCTATCGCTCTCTTTGCAGTTGCTGCTCATCATGGGGCTGCTCACGCTGCTGCCCACATTGATCCTGATGATGACCAGCTTCACCCGCATCCTGCTGGTGCTGGCGATCCTGCGCCAGGCGCTCGGGCTGCAGCAGTCGCCGCCCAATCAGGTGCTGATCGGGCTGTCGCTGTTCCTCTCGCTCTTCATCATGGCGCCGACGCTCGACAAGGTGAACCAGACCGCGATTGCGCCTTATTCGGCGGGCACGATCAACGCCGAGCAGGCAATTTCCAACGGCGGCCAGGCGTTCCACGCCTTCATGATCCGCCAGACCCGCGAGCACGATCTCGCGATGTTCGCGAACATCGCGCATGCGCCGAAATTCGCGAAGCCCGACGACGTGCCGTTCTCGAT
>CAJCHR010000224.1 GCA_903970225.1 Actinobacteria bacterium 21-64-8
GACAAGCACTTTCTTCTGCTGTTGTGGTTGGGGCTGTGGGTATGTGGGCAACGCGTCAGCGTTGTCCAAGCTTGTCCGCAGGACAAGCGTCATATCCACAGCCCGCGCGCCGAGCGCGCCCGTGACGCCGTCGCGCCAGACCGCCATCGGCGTCCGGTTGGCGAGCGCCTGGTGCGGGCGCCTCATGTTGTACAAGAAGACTTGAGAACGCCCACAGGACCGTTTTCCGTGAGCTCCTCTATCCGTTTCATCCGTGGTCGGGGATGCAGGTCGCGGTCCATGAAGCGGTCTCGAAGTCGGATGACGTCGTCCTCCGGTGTTCGCTGAGCGGCTCGCAGACCGATCGTCTTCTGGAGATCCCTGCCTGGATGTTCGAGCATTCAGCCTGCCTGGATCCGCTCCCCCTGACAATGTCGCCGTTTGTTGGCTCACGTGCGCTATTTGCGTTACGCGCTCTACTCGATCAGGCGCTGAAGGGCCAGGTGACTCTAGCAAACGGGCCTTCCGCGGTCTCGCCGGTATCCTCTTCAGACCAAAGGAGTCAGGGAGAGGCGTATGACCAAGCGGATATCATCGTTACCGTCAGCAAGGCCGGCGGAGCGTCATCGGGCTCGGGAAAGCCGCCGCGCTCAACAGTTCGATCTATTCGGCGGCGCGTTGTCGCCAACGGCGCCGACATGGCAGGAACTGCCGGAGGAGACCAAGATCGAACTGACCAACCTGCTGGCACGCATGATTTTGGAGCACGCGCAGGCAAGCACGTTCGTCCCACGGACGGAGGTCCGCGATGATCAGCGATAAGATCCAACCGCATCATCTTGACCGCAAGGCGCTTCTCTATGTGCGGCAATCCTCGGCCCATCAAGTCCTGCACAACCGGGAGAGCAGCGCCCTGCAGTATGCGATGCGCGATCGCCTGAAGGCCCTCGGGTGGTCCGAGATCGAAGTGATTGACGACGATCTTGGCCGCTCGGCGGCCGGCGCTGTGGAGCGCGCCGGCTTTGAGCGCATGGTGGCGGAGGTCTGCCTTGGCAAGGTCGGGGCAGTCTGCGCCCGCGAGGTCTCACGCTTCGCTCGGAACAGCCGGGACTGGCAGCAGCTGGTTGAGATGTGCCGAGTGGTCGATACCGTGCTGGTGGATCAGGAGACGATCTACGCCCCTCGGCAAGGGAATGATCGATTGCTTCTGGGCTTGAAGGGCAGCCTGAACGAGTACGAGCTTGATCTTCTTCGGCAGCGTTCTCTGTCGGCCCGTTACGAGAAGGCCCGTCGGGGTGAGCTTGTGGTGAGCGCGCCAGTGGGGTTCGTGAAGGCCGGCAATTGCTTTGAGAAGGACCCGGACCGACGTGTGCAGGAGGCGATCACGCTCGTCTTCGACAAGGTGCTGGAGTTGGGGAGCGCGCGGCAGGCGCTGCTATGGTTCCATGAGCATGACCTGGATTTGCCGGTGAAGCACAGCAATGGGAGCACGGCCTGGCGGCGTCCCAGCTACGCGACCATCCACCGGATGATCGATAACCCCATCTACGGCGGCGCCTACGCCTATGGTAAAACCTCATCGGGAATGGGCCATGGCGCGGTCCACGCTGGTGTGAAGATCCGGCGCAAAGCGCGCGCCGAGTGGCTGGCGTTGATGCCGAACGCCCACGAGGGCTATGTGAGCTGGGAGAAGGCCGAGGCAATCCGCACGATGGTCAGCAGCAATGTTCCCACCAGTCGGCACCATGGCGCGCCCAAGCACGGCGATGCTCTGCTGGCGGGCTTGGTCCGTTGCCATCGCTGCGGACGCAAGCTGACGCTCCGCTACTCGGGCATGAAGCATCAGATCCCGCGTTACAGCTGCAACCGAGGTTGGATGGACAATGCCGAACCGCGCTGTATCGCCTTCGGCGGCCTGCGGGTGGACGACGCCATCGAGCAAGCGTTACTGACCATCGTCGCTCCCTGCGCCATCGCCGCCGCCACTACTGCGGAGACAGAAGCCGGACACCAGCGGGATCAGGTTCGCGATGCGCTCAATCGCGACCTCGAAGCAGCGCGCTATGCCGCCGATCGCGCGTCCCGGCAATATGACGCGGCAGATCCTGCCAACCGCCTTGTCGCTGGCGAACTGGAGGCGCGCTGGAACAAAGCGCTTACGCATGTGGCTGCGGTCGAGAGCAAGATCACCGCCCATAATGCGTCGTCTCCTGCCATCGCGATGGATCCGACGTCATTGTCGTTGTTGGCGGCGGACCTCAAAACCGTTTGGTTCGCCCCGACAACCGACGCGCGGCTCAAGAAGCGCATCGTGCGCACCGTCATCCAAGAGGTGGTGGCCGATATCGACGTGAAAGCGGCCGAGATCATCCTCATTGTCCACTGGGTTGGCGGCGCTCACAGCGAGATCCGGCTGCCAAGACGCAGGCGCGGCCAGCGCAACAGCACGGCAGACGACGTGATCACCGCCGTTCGACAACTCGTGCTGATCGCCGACGACGACCAGATCGCTGGCGTCCTCAATCGCAATGCGCTTATGACGGGCCATGGCAACCGATGGACCCGCGAGCGCGTCACGTCACTGCGTTCGCATCACCGGATTCCGGTCTATAAGCCGGCCGAGGATGGCATGGAGCCGTGGCTGAACCTGACAAAGGCTGCTCAACTCCTGAAAATCACGCCAAAAACACTTCGATTGGCCGCCGAGGCTAGAGAGATCGAGGCAGTTCATCCACTGCCGGAAGGGCCGTGGATCTTCTCGCGCGCCATACTGGCCACCGCGGTGGCGCTTTCCCTTACAGAACGAGCGCGGAAGAACCCCAAGTACCCCGCAGGATCGCATCCAGGCCAGCCAAACCTTTTCTCTTCAATGACATAGACAGATGGGTGTTCCGATGCGCGGTTGTAGAATGCGATCCAGGCGCCGATGCCGGCGCGCGCCTCGCGACCGTCGGCGTAGCCTTTCAGGTAGACGTCCTCGTGCTTGAGCGAACGCCACAGCCGCTCGATGAACACGTTGTCCATCCACCGGCCGCGGCCGTCCATCGAGATCTTGATGCCGGCGGCCGCCAGCGCGCCGGTGAAGGCCACGCTGGTGAACTGGCTGCCCTGGTCGGTGTTGAAGATCTCCGGCACACCGAAGCGCGCAAACGCTTCCTCGAGCGCCGATACGCAGAACGACACGTCCATCGTGTTCGACAGCCGCCAGCTCAGCACCGCCCGGCTCGCCCAGTC
>CAJCHR010000225.1 GCA_903970225.1 Actinobacteria bacterium 21-64-8
CCGCCACAAGCATGCTTTCACGGCAGCGCCCGCCGCACCGCCCGCGTTTCTTGCGGCAGCGATCGGCGTCGATCGCCTGCGCGCCGATCGTTTGAGCAGGGTGGAGACGCCTACCGCGCTGACGGCGAAGTCCTCCAAGAAGTCCAAGTCGGTCGCCGATGCGTTCGGATCGGACTGGATGCGGCAGATGTCGGATGGCCCCGCAAGATCGAAAGCCGGCCACCGTCACGCCGCAGCCGATGATGCTGCACAGTCGGACGCCCGATGAGCGTATCCGCAGCGGCTTCTCTCTCCGCGCCCGCAACGATCGCGACAGGCCGCCGCCGTCTGGTCAACACCCGCGAGCGTTCGCTGCTGGTCGCCAAGTGGCGCGCGATCTGGGTGCTCGTGCTTTTCGGACTTGTCGCGTTCGCGTCGATCGCGCGGCTGGCGTGGCTCGGCGTGTTTGCAGCGCACGGGCCGACCCTTGACGATTCGCTGCTGCCCGCGCGCGGTGAGATCGTCGATCGCAATGGTATTCCGCTGGCGCGAGAGATCTCGACGTATTCGCTGTGGTTCAATCCCAAGGCGATGCGCGGCGTGGGCACGACGCTGACCAAGCCGCCCCGCGAGGTTGCCGAGGCACTTCACGCCATTTTCCCCGACCTTGACGTGGGCGCGGTCACCGCGTTGCTCGCCAGCGGCAAGCCGGGCTTCATCCGCAAGCAGATCCTGCCAGAAGACGTCAACCGGGTTAAGGATATCGGCGAGCCCGCGCTGGAAGCACCGGTTCAGACCAAGCGGTACTATCCGCAAGGCTCGATGGGCGCGCACATCCTTGGTTTCGTAAGCTCGTCGGGCAATGGCCAGTTCGCGATGGAGCAGGTCCTCAACGAGCGGCTTCGATCGAAAGACGGCCGCGCGGCCGCTTCGACGCTTTCGATCGACGCGCGCGTCCAGGGCGCGCTCGAGGACGAGCTCGGTCGCGGCATGGCGCTGTCCGAAGCCAAGGGCGGGGCGGGAATCGTGCTCGACGTCGAAACCGGCGAAGTGCTTGCGCTGTGTTCGTTGCCGTCGTTCGATCCGAACTCGGTGTCGCCGGCCGACGTCCAACTGCCGAAGGCGCGTGAGCAAGCGGGCGAGATGCCGCGCGCATTCAATCGCGCGACCAATCAGGTCTACGAACTCGGCTCGACCTTCAAGCCGCTCGTCGTCGCGGCGGCGATCGACGCAGGGACGGTCACCAACCTTGCGCGCCGCTTTCCCGCAGCGCCGCTGCACATCGGCAAATTCACGATTCACGACGACGAGAACCTTGGCTCGTCGCTCAACGTAGCCGAAGCGCTGATTCACTCGTCGAACATCGTCAGCGCGCAGATCGGGGCGGAGCTCGGTGCCGATCGGCTCAGGGCGAAGCTGGAAATGCTGGGCTTTCATGCGCGCCCGCAGATCGAGCTCAACGAACGCGGCCGCCCGATCTGGCCCGTCGGTGAATGGGCGAAGCTGACGACGATGACCGTCTCGTTCGGCCACGGCGTCGCGGTGACGCCGCTCCATCTCGCATCGGCATACGCCGCGCTGGTCAACGGCGGCGTATGGCGTCCGGCGACGCTGATGCGGCTGACACCCGGTCAGGTTCCGGCCGGCCGGCAGGTGTTCAAGCCAGAGACCAGCGCGACGATGCGCAAGCTGCTGCGGATGATCGCGGTTTACGGCACCGGACGCAGCGCCAACGCCGCGGGTTTCCGCGTCGGCGGCAAGACCGGTTCGGCCGAGAAGGCCGGCCGCGGCGGCGGGCGCTACGACAAGTCGGCGGTGATCGCGACGTTCGCCTCGGCGTTCCCGATGGATCACCCACGTTACGTCGTGCTCGCGATGCTCGATGAGCCCCAGAAGACCCAGGCGACCTCCTATCAGCGCACCGCCGCCTGGAACGCTGCGCCGGTCGTCGGCCGCGTGATCCCGCGGATTGGCCCGATGCTGGGGATCATGCCAGACGAACACCGCGATATCGACCTGTCTGATCTCAAGCCGCTGATTCCCGGCAAGGCCAGCGGCGAATGAAGCTCGGCACGTTGGCGGCGCGCGCGGGCATCAAGCTTGTCGCGCTCGACGATCCATTCGTGACGGGTTTTGCGATCGACAACCGCAAGGTCGCGCCGGGCAACGTCTTCGGCGCATTTCGCGGTACGCAGGTGAACGGCGAGCAGTTCATTCCCGCGGCCGTGGCCGCCGGTGCGGTGGCGGTCGTCGCGCGCGCCGAGGCCAAGGTCAGCGGCGCGGTGCATGTCGCCGATCCCGAACCGCGCCGGGTCTTCGCGCGGCTCGCGGCGCAGTTCTTCACGCCGGTGCCCGAAACGATCGTCGCGGTGACGGGGACCAATGGCAAGACTTCGACCGTCGAACTGACGCGCCAGATCTGGCGGATGGCGGGTCTGCGCGCGGCGTCGATCGGCACGCTGGGCGTTACCACGCCCGACGAGACGGTCTCGACCGGGCTGACCACGCCCGATATCGTGACCTTCCTCGCCAACTTGCACGGCCTCGCGCGCGAAGGCGTGACGAACGTAGCTTACGAGGCTTCGAGCCACGGGCTTTCGCAGTTCCGCAATGAAGGGCCGGCGGTGGTGGCGGGGGCGTTCACCAACCTGAGCCGCGATCACCTCGACTACCACGCCGACATGGACGACTATTTCGCCGCGAAGATGCGGCTGTTCGACGAAGTGGTGTCGGACAAGGGTACGGCAGTGATCTGGGCTGATGACGCCTGGTCCGCGCGCGCGATCGGGCATGCTGAATCGCGCGGCTTGCGGGTGTTCACCGTGGGCGAACACGGTGAGACATTGCGGCTGGTCTCGCGCACGCCGGGCCAGCTCGGCCAGACGCTGGAGATCGAATACGCGGGCGAGCGGCGTAAGCTGAACTTGCCGCTGATCGGGGCGTATCAGGCTGCGAATGTGCTCATTGCGGCCGGGCTGGTGCTCGCGACCGGCGGCGATACGGCGCGCACGTTCGATGCACTCTCTCGCCTCCAGCCAGTACGCGGAAGGCTGGAGCGCGCGGCGATCACCGCGGCCGGTGCGCCGGTATACGTAGACTATGCGCACACTGCCGACGCGCTGGAGGCGGCGATTGCGGCTTTGCGACCGCATGTCGCGGGCCGGCTGGTCCTGGTGTTCGGCGCGGGAGGGGACCGTGATCAGGGTAAGCGGCCCGAGATGGGGCGTGTCGCGGCTGCTCAAGCGGACCTCGCGATCGTCACTGATGACAATCCGCGTGGCGAAGATCCGTCGGCGATCCGCGCGATGGTGCTGGCTGGCGGCGCCAAAGTGCCGGGGTGCCTGCGCGAGATCGGCGATCGGCGGGAAGCCATCGCAGCAGCCATCGGCGAAGCGGGGCGCGATGACATCGTGCTCATCGCGGGCAAGGGACACGAACAGGGGCAGATCGTGGGCAGCGGCACTCAAACGCGGGTGCTGCCGTTCGACGACGTTACCGTGGCGCGGGATTGCGCCGGACGACTGGGGCTGGATCGCGAAGGAAGCGGACGATGAATGCAGCAGTGCGCGTACTCGAATGGGCGCGCGAACCCATGGACGATGTCGGCCTCGCCTTATGGGACGCGCAAAGCGCCGCCGCGGCGATGGGCGGACAGGCCAATGGCACGTTTCAGATGTCGGGAGTCGAGATCGACTCGCGTGATGTCATGCCGGGTGACCTGTTCTTCGCTCTCAAGGGCGAGAGCATGGACGGGCACCGGTTCGTGGACGGCGCGCTGGCGGGCGGCGCGGCGGCCGTGGTGGTCGATCGGCGCATCGACGGCCCGCACATCCTCGTTCCTGACACCAACCTCGCCTTGGAAGCGCTGGCCAAAGCCTCGCGTGAGCGCAGCGGCGCGACGATCATCGGCGTGACCGGCTCGGTCGGCAAGACCGGGGTCAAGGAGGCGATCTTCGCCGCGCTCGACCGCAGTTCGCGCGGGGGCGCGCATCGCTCGGTCAAGAGCTACAACAACCACGTCGGCGTGCCGCTAAGCCTCGCGCGCATGCCCGAACGCGCGCGCTACGGCGTGTTCGAGATGGGGATGAATCACGCGGGCGAGATTTCCGCGCTGACCGCGCAGGTCCGCCCGAACATCGCGGTGATCACCACGATCGCGCCCGCGCACATCGAGAACCTGGGCAGCGAGACGGCGATTGCCGATGCCAAGGCCGAGATCTTCGAGGGGCTCGCCCCCGGCGGCACCGCGGTGATCCCCGCCGACAGCGTCCACACCGATCGTCTGGTCGCGAAGGCGCGCGAACACGGCGCGAAAGTCGTGACCTTCGGCCGCGCGGCAAACGCCAACGTGCGGTTGCTCGATGCGCTGGGCGGGCGCGGCGGCGGCTCGCTGGTCACCGCGGACCTCGGCGACCGGCGCCTTTGCTACACGGTCAGCGCGCCCGGTGCGCACTGGGTCAACAACTCGCTCGCGGTCATGGCCGCAGTGCGCGCGGCCGGCGGTGATCTTGGCGCAGCGGGCCTCGCGCTGGCCG
>CAJCHR010000226.1 GCA_903970225.1 Actinobacteria bacterium 21-64-8
CCGCGCGGCTGGCGGCAATGATCGATTGGGAATTATCCACCATCGGCGATCCGATGCTCGACATGGGCTGGTTCACCGGTGGCATGCGCGACGAAGACTTTCCCGAGAAGGTGTTCGTCAAGCCGCTCAACAATCCCGAGCATTTCCCAACCCGGCAGGAACTGGCGCGCTATTATTGCGCCGGCACCGGGCGCGACATCCGCGACTATCGCTATTTTTCGATTCTGGCGCGGTTCAAGTCAGGGTGCCTGCTCGAATACAAGGTGGCGCAGGCCGAAGCGGGGATATTGTCGAAGGAAACCGGGCGGTTCTTCGCCGACATCGTCACCAACGTGTTCAAGGAAACAGCAGAACAGATCAAGAGGATGCAGGCGGCATGATCGATTTCAGCGTAGAGCCCGAATTCCAGGCAAAACTCGACTGGATGGAGGGCTTCGTCCGCGAGGAATGCGAGACGATGGACATCCTGTTCCCCGAGCAGGGCGCGCAGTTCGATCCCGGATACAAGGCGGCCAAACGCCATCTCAAGCCGCTGCAGGAACGGGTCAAGGCGCAGGGCCTGTGGGCCTGCCATCTCGGGCCGCATCTGGGCGGACCCGGCTACGGCCAGGTCAAGCTCGGGCTGATGAACGAGATCATCGGCCGCTCATCCTGGGCACCGGTGGTGTTCGGCACCGCCGCGCCTGATACGGGCAACGCCGAGATCCTCGCGCTGTTCGGCACGCCCGAGCAGAAGCAGCGCTTCCTCGGCCCGCTGATGGCCGGCGACATCGTCAGCTGCTTCTCGATGACCGAGCCGCAGGGCGGCGCCGATCCCGACGTATTCACTTGCGCGGCGACGCAGGACGGCGAGGAATGGGTGATCGAGGGCGAGAAGTGGTTCTCCTCGAACGCCAAGTTCGCCAGCTTCCTGCTCGTGATCGCGGTCACTGACCCCGAGAAGCCCGTGACCGAGCGGATGAGCATGTTCATCGTGCCGACCGACACCCCCGGCATCGACATCCTGCGCAACGTCGCGATCGCGGGCGACACCGATTCCGAGGACGGCCATCACGCGCACATCCACTACAACCAGGTGCGCGTGCCTCTCGACCACATGCTGGGTGAGCGCGGCGGCGGCTTCAAGGTCGCGCAGGCGCGGCTGGGCGGCGGGCGCATCCATCATGCGATGCGCACCGTGGGCATGTGCAACCGTGCGATCGAGATGATGCTGGAGCGCGCGGTCTCGCGCCACACCAAGGGCAAGATGCTGGGCGAGCACCAGATGGTGCAATCGAAGATCGCGGATTCGTTGGTCGAGCTCGAGCAGTTCCGCTGCCTGGTGCTCAAGACCGCTTGGATCATCGACGAGATCGAGGCCGGGCGGATGAAGCACGGCGCCAGCCGCAAATACATCGGCATGTGCAAGATCGCGATGGCCTCGGTCTATGCGAACATCGTCGGCCGCGCGCTGGAGATCCACGGGTCGCTGGGGATCAGCCTCGATATGCCGCTGGCCAAATGGTACGGCGGCAACATGGCGCTGGCGTTCGCGGACGGCCCCACCGACGCGCACAAGTCGCAGCTCGCGCGCGCCACGCTCAAGCGGGTGAAACCCGCGCCCGGCATGTTCCCTTCGGAGCATATCCCGACCCGCCGCGCCGCCGCGCTCGCACGCTATCCCCATGCCCGCGACGCCGTGGCGCCCGAGACAGAGGCCGCCGAATGATCGATCCGCTGTTCGATCTCACCGGCAAAGTCGCGCTGGTCACCGGCGGCTCGCGCGGGCTCGGCTATCAGATGGTCAAGGCGTTCGCCGAGCGCGGTGCCGACGTGATCGTCGCCAGCCGCAAGCTGGAGACCTGCGAGATCGTCGCCGAGGAAGTCCGCGCGCTCGGCCGGCGGGCCGCTGCGATCTCCGCGCATGTCGGCCGCTGGGACGAGTGCGACCGACTGATCGAGGAGGCCTACGCCGCGTTCGGGCATGTGGATATCCTTGTGAACAACGCCGGTATGAGCCCGCGCGCGCCAAGCCACGAAGTCACCGAGAAGCTGTTCGATTCGGTGGTGAACCTCAACTTCAAGGGTCCGTTCCGGCTCGCCAGCCAGATCGGCAAGCGGATGTACGATGCCGCGGCAAACGGCGGGAAAACCGGTTGCATCATCAACGTCACCTCGTCGGGCTCGATGATGCCGCTGCCGCAGGTCGTGCCTTACGGCTCATCCAAGGCCGCGCTCAATGCGATGTCGCGCAGCCTCGCGTGGGAATATGCGCCGCACGTGCGGGTCAACACGCTCTCGCCCGGCGCCTTCCGGACCGACATCGTCGAAGCGTGGCCCGACAAGGGGCAGGGCCCGATCCCGATCCCGCGCGGCCATGCGGCCGACCCGCAGGACATCGTTACCGCCGCGCTGTTCCTCGCGAGCCCGGCGTCGGTGAACGTGACGGGGAGCATCGTGCGATGCGACGGGGGGCAGCACTAAGTTCAAGACACCACAATCGCGAGTGAGCCGCCGCGTGCGTTATCTTGAGAATATCTCATAGCATTGCGGGTCTTTATAAGTTTTCGCCGCCAACGATCCGGAAATATAGCGCAAACCAAGTGCTCTATATTTCCGGATCGTCATCAATGTCATGTGACTGTGCAAACCCACTGGCGCCCAGCCTCCAACTCCCGTATCGGCGCTGCCGAGGCTCGATCTGTTGGGCCTCGTGATCGCGCTGGTGCTCCGAAAGGAGCTTAAAAGGGAACACGGTGAGGGTGGATAGCCGCCCGACTCCGAGGCTGTCCCTGCAACTGTAAGCGGCGAGTGCGATGCATAGCGCTCCTTCCCGATGTGGAGGGAGCAGCCACTGGGCCGGACGCTAAGTCATGCGGGGCCTGGGAAGGTCATGCATCGTGCGGCGACCCGTGAGCCAGGAGACCTGCCCGCGTCTGGTCGCTCTTGCCTGGTCCAGGGGATGGCCGAGGCACGGTATCTTCCGTCGAGCGACGACGTGTGCGGCGGGGGCCGCACGGGAACGCGTGCCGGCTGCGATGGCGTCCGGCGGCGCGCGCGCCCGCCGTTCGCGGAAGGCCCCATGCCGGTATCGCTGACGCTGGGGGATATGGGTTATGATACCTTCGATTTCGCACGCCGCGCTCGCCGCGGCGCTGCTCGCGCCGTTCGTTGCGGCGCCTGCGGCCGCCGAGACGGCCGATGATGCAACGCCCGATACGATCCTGGTCATGGGCCGGCACGGCGCCGACCTGACCACGCCGAACTCGACCGGCAGCCGCCTCGGCCTGACCCCGCTCGAAACGCCTGCGACGGTTTCGGTGATCGACGGCGATACGATCCGCGCCCGCGGCGACCTGACGATCATCGACGCGGAAAGCCGCGCGCCAGGGATCACCAGCGTGGGCAATCCGGGCAACGGCTACACCGCGCTCGCCGCGCGCGGTTTCAACGGGCAGGGCTCGGTGCTGCAGCTGATCGACGGCGTGAGGCTGTTCCCCGTCGCCGGCACGATCACCTTCCCGACCGATCCGTGGACGGTCGCGCGGATCGATGTGCTGAGCGGGCCAGCCTCGGTGCTCTACGGGCAGGGCGCGCTCGGCGGCGCGGTCAACGTGATCATGCGTGCGCCGAATCCGGTGAAAAGCGAGGTCGAGGGCGAGATCGGCTACGGCTCGCAGAACACCTTTCACGTCGCGGCGGGCGCCGGCGGCCCGATCGATGACCGGCTCTCCTACCGCATTGACGGCAGCTATCGCCGCTCGGACGGCTATGCCGACCGGGGCGGATCGCGCAGCGTCGCATTGTCCGGCGCGCTGCGCTGGGCCCCGAGCGACACGTTCTCGCTGACACTGCGCGACGATTACGGCGACCAGCATCCGTCGAAATACTTCGGCACGCCGCTGATCGGCGGCAAGCTCGACACCGCGATCCGCCATCGCAATTACAACGTGTCCGACGCGAACATTCATTTCCGCGACAACCGCACCGCGCTGACAGCCGCGTGGAACCCGTCGAGCGCGATCGGCGTGACCAACGATGCGTACCGGCTCACCAGCAAACGCCTGTTCAAGGATCTGGAGAGCTATTGCTGGGTCGGCGCGGAGGGCGAGTGCCCGAACGGCTACAATTCCGGCTCGAACAATTTCGATCCGGCGACCCCGGGCACGATCTACCGCACCGACAATCTCGGCATCGTCCACGACCAGACCCAATGGGGCGACCAGGGCAGCGTCAAGCTCACCACGCCCATCGGCGCGGGGATCACCAACACGCTCGTCGCCGGGTTCGACGTGAACCTCGTCAAGCTGGTCTACTCGAACGATTTCGGGTCGGACTTGCAGGAAGACACGGTGAACCCGTTCAATTTCCAGCCGGGCACGTTCTTCGACACGCAGGGCATCGCGCCGCGCTTCCGCACGCGCACCGTGGAATATGCAGGCTTTGCGGAAGACCGGCTGAAGCTGGGCGATCATGTCTCGATCGTCGGCGGTGTTCGCTACGAGCATGACCAGATCAAGCGCTGGACGATCACGTATCCGGCTTCGGGCGGGACGGCGGAGACGTTCGTGCTCGACAAGACCCTGCACAACATCACGTACCGCGTCGGCGGCGTCTACCAGCCGATCCCGACGATTTCTCTCTATGTGCAGTATGCGACTGGCGTCGATCCGCTGGGAACGCTGACCACGTATTCGACGGGGCAGGTCCAGTTCAGCAACGCCACCGGCGATCAGGTCGAGGTCGGCGCGAAGGCGAGCTTCCTCAATGGCCGGGGCACCGCGACGTTCGCCGCGTATCGCATCGTCAAGAAGCACCTGCTCGCGCAGCAGACGCCGACCAGCCCGATCGACCAGATCGGCCAGCGCTCGGCCAAGGGACTGGAGGCGACGGTGTCGCTCGATCTGCCCGCCGGTTTCGGGATCGAGGCCAACGGCACGGTGCTCGACGCGAAGTTCGACGAATTCATTTCGGGCGGCGACAATTTCAACGGCAAGACCCCGCCGAATATCCCCGAAACTGCGGCGAACCTCTGGCTGCGCTGGGATGCGACCCGCAAGCTTCAGGCCCGGGCCGGCCTGCGCTACGTCGGGCGCACGTTCTCGGACAACGCCAACACGTTCCGCATTCCGGGCTACGCGGTGGTCGACGCGACGTTGTCCTATGCGCTGACGCGTCGCGCCGCGCTCGACGTCCACGTCTACAACCTCGCCAACAAGGACTATGCGACGACCACCTACAATGACGAGCAGTGGATCCTCGGCCGGCCGCGATCGGT
Organism: Actinobacteria bacterium 21-64-8; assembly: GCA_903970225.1. Classification (GTDB taxonomy): domain Bacteria; phylum Pseudomonadota; class Alphaproteobacteria; order Sphingomonadales; family Sphingomonadaceae; genus Novosphingobium. Next base: position 5,258 of record CAJCHR010000226.1, read on the forward strand.
AGATGTCTCGCTCCGTGCCGGGTTCTAGCCCGGCGCGGCGGACCGCGCCGGGCAAGCTTGCCAAGCGCTGGCTGTTCCTGATCAAAGCAAACGGCGCCCGTGAGATACTGGACGCCGCGACTCTCACGCCCCGGGCGCCCGCAATTGCCGACATCGCGCGCACCGCTGCTGTGCTGGTGCCCGGCGGAAAGCGTGTCGCGGTCGATCGGCTGACCGCTCCGGATGCCTACTGGTACGAGATCGGCGCGCTCCCCCGGCTCCCGATCCTGCGATTGCGCTTCGACGATCCTGCCCGGACATGGCTGCAGATAGACCCTGCGACAGGTGAGGTTCTCGACAGCCTCGACAGCCGCCGCCGGCTCTACCGCTGGCTGTTCGATCTCCTGCACAAATGGGACCTTAACCTGCTCACGCGGCATCGTCCGGTGTGGGACATTATCCTCTGGGCGCTCTCGCTGCTCGGACTGGTAACATCGGTCAGCGGGGTGTGGCTCGGGTGGAAAAGATTGGTGCGACCTGCGAGCACGGTCCGCAGCGCCCGATGATCGCCGCACCGCGTTGCCTGTCCGACCCGGCCTGCTAGGACGCGCGGATGGCTGATCTGGCAATTCTCTACGAGCACCCACAATGGTTCGCCCCGTTGTTCGCGGTCCTCGATCGGCGCGGGATCGATTTTGTCGCGATTCCGGCGGAGGACCACAGTTTCGATCCGGCGGACCTGACCCCGCCCGCGCCGCTCATCTTCAACCGCATTGCGATGTCGAGCTTCCTGCGCAGCGCGGAGCATCCGGTGTTCTACGCCCAATCGCTGCTCGCGCACTGGCAGGCCGCCGGCGCGCGCGTGATCAACGGGCCTGATGTGCTCGCACTGGACGCATCCAAGGCGCGCCAGTTGTCGTTGCTCGCGTCGCTCGGGCTCGCGACCCCCGCGACACGCGTGGTTCACCGCGCGGCGGACCTTGCCGATGCGGCCGAGAAGATCGGTTATCCGCTGGTGATCAAGGTCAACATCGGCGGATCGGGCGCGGGCATCGTTCGCTATGAAGATCGCGGCGCATTGGAAACCGCGGTCGCCGAAGGCACCGTGCCCGACAGCGCCGACAAGGTGCTGCTCGTGCAGGCGTTCGTCCCGGCTCGGGGCGGCACGATCACCCGGATCGAGACGCTCGCGGGGCGCTATCTCTATGCGATCGACGTCGATGGCGGTGGCGCGTTCGATCTGTGCCCGGCCGACGCCTGCCTGGCCGAGCCGGGCAAGGTCGCTGTCACCATCACCCGCGCCGATCCCGCCCCCGAACTGATCGCGGCGGCCGAGCGCATCGCGCAAGCCGCCGGTCTGGATGTCGGCGGGATCGAGGTGATGATCGACGATGCCGACGGCCGCGCGCTGTTCTACGATATCAACGCGCTCTCGAACTTCGTGGCGAACTCATTGGACGTGCTCGGCTGGGATCCGCACGAGACACTGGTGGACTGGCTGGAGCAGCAGATCGCCGGGGCGCGGGCGTGAGATACGGCTACTGGATGCCGGTGTTCGGCGGCTGGCTGCGCAACGTGCCCGACGAGGGCATGGAGGCGAGCTGGGCTTACGCGCGCGATCTTGCGGTCCGCGCCGAGCAGATCGGCTTCGATCTGACATTGATAGCGGAGCTCAACCTCAACGACATCAAGGGCACCGACTCGCCCGCGCTCGATGCGTGGTCGACGGCTGCGGCGATCGCAGCGGTGACCAAGACGCAGGAATTGATGGTCGCGGTCCGGCCGAATTTTCACCAGCCCGCGCTGTTCGCCAAGGCGGCGGCGAACATCGATCATATCTCGGGCGGGCGGCTGTCGCTCAATGTCGTCTCGTCATGGTGGGCGGACGAGGCGCGGCAATACGGCCTGCAATTCGACGAGCACGACAATCGCTATGCGCGTACTTCGGAATGGCTGGAGGTGGTACGCGGCCTGTGGCGCGAGGAGCGGTTCAGCTTCGAGGGGCAGTTTTACCGCACGCAGGACGCGATCTGTGCGCCGAAGCCGCTGCACGCGCCGATCGTCTATGCGGGCGGCGAGAGCGAGAGCGCCAAGACGCTGATCGCCGGCCGCTGCGATGCTTACGTCATGCACGGCGACCCGCCGGATGCGATCGCACCCAAGATCGCCGACATGCGCCGCCGCCGCGCCGACGCAGGCGGCGCGGCGATGACGTTCGGCATGGCGGCTTACGCGATCGTGCGTGACAGCGAGGCGGAGGCGCGGCGCGAACTGGCGCGGATCACCGAGGTTTCCGGGCTTCCGGCGGGCTATGCCAATTTCGACCAGTGGCTTTCGGGCACGCAGTTGGAACGCGAGCTGCGTATCCAGGAGTATTCGGTGTCCAACCGCGGCTTGCGTCCCGATCTGGTCGGCACGCCCGAGCAACTGAAGGAACGCATTGCCGAATACGAAGCGGCCGGCCTCGACCTGTTGCTGCTCCAGATGAGCCCGCAGCGCGAGGAGATGGAGCGTTTCGCCGAGCAAGTGATCGTGCCGCGATCAGGCTGAGGCCGTATCGCGCCACTTCACGGGCGGGGCAGCGGCTGCCGTCGACGGGGGGCCTCGAGGTCGCGTGCGGCGAGGTGTTCGGGATCATCGGGCGATCGGGCGCCGGCAAGTCCACGCTGATCCGCATGCTCAACGGGCTTGAGTGCGCGGATACCGGCAAGGTCGAGATCGACGGCGTCAATATCGCGGCGCTCAGCGACGCCGAGCTCCGCACCCGGGCTTCCGCTATTCACGCCCGCTCAAGCGCAGCGGCATTCAGTGGACGCCTGAGAAGCTGCGCGATTTCCTGGCGGGCCCGCAGTCGGTCGTTCCGGGTAATCGCATGCCTTTTTCCGGAACGACGCCCGAGATAGCGGCCGATATCGCCGCTTATCTCGGCACGTCGTAGCCCGCTCTTACAGAAGCTTCGCCTCGAGCGAGATTTCCGCCCTGAGCACTTTCGAGATCGGGCAGGCGGCTTTCACCGCAGTGGCGATCTGCTGGAAGTGCTCGTCATCGAGACCGGGGATCCTGGCTTCGAGGACCAGCGCGATGTGGTTGATCGCAAATCCCTCGCCCTCCGATTCCAGCGTCACCGTCGCCTTGGTGTCCATCTGATCGGCGCGCAGGCCCGCCTGTTCGAGCGCCAGCGACATCGCCATGGTGAAGCAGCCGGCGTGCGCGGCACCGAGGAGCTCCTCGGGATTGGAACCCTTCTGCCCCTCGAAGCGACTGGCGAAGCCGTAAGGATAGGCATCGAGCGCGCCGCTCTCGGTGCTGAGTGCACCGACGCCGTCCTTCAGTCCACCCTTCCAGGCGGCCGAAGCGTGACGATTGATCTTCATGAAAGCGTCTCCTTTTGCGTCAGTTGCCATCACCTGGCTCGCGCGCCTTTTCCGCCTTCACCGGGCTCCTGTCACGACCGAACCGCGTATCACAGCAGTTCGAAGAGATTGTAGAGCGGTCCGTCGGCGAAGCGGTGCCCGATGCCGATCGCGAGAATGCCGTTCAGCCAGGCGTATGTCTCCGAGCCGGTTTCGAACCTTGGGCTGATCCGGAAATAATAGCTCGCCGGATCGACTTCCTCGCCTTTGTCGATCCGGGCGATGATCTCCGGAGGGCCGCGCCGCAGCCCTGTGTACGTGACCGCGATCAGCGCGCCGTCGTCGGTCTTCAGATTGAGCCGCACATCAAGAGCAATGCTGCCGTCGCCGCGGACCGACTGCCAGTCGCTGCCGCCATCGAGCACTTCGCCCGAGAGCCGCTCGCCCTCGAACCGCCCGCCATAAACGACGCCGACGCGCTTGAACCCTGCAGGTGTGTCTCCGATCACGATCAGTGGTCGCACATCGAGCTTCAGCGTGAACAATGGCCTCGTCCGGGCTTCGGCAAGCGGGCCGACGATCCTGTCTTTCAGAGGTGCAGGCATGATCTGTCTCCATCATCCTCGCGCTGCGGCGACATCGATTACGGACGTGTCAGGTGCCCGAACCGGCCCGCCACGACAATCATACGTTCGGCGATACCTGGTTCCGAAACATAAGAAGCGCTTGGCTGGACCATTTCAGACCGCCTGTTAGGCTCACCGTTTCCAGCGCTGACGTCAGCGTATCGAGGGGGCTCGGGGAACCGCGAACATAGGGGGTTTGCAATGGCGGCGAAGCATGCGGCAACGAAGAATGTGGCAACGAAGCGAGGGTCGTTAAGTCTTCGCATGACCGGGGCCGTTTCGTCGGCTGTTCTTGCGATCGTGATGTCCGCCAGTGCATCCGCCGAGGATGCGGCGCCGGGCGTGGCCAATCCCGGCGACATCGTCGTCACCGCGCAGCGCCGCGAGCAGAAACTGCAGGACGTCGGCATCGCCATCACCGCGCTGCCTGCGCAGACCCTGAAAGACCTCAATATCAACGACGCCACCGACCTGACGCGGGCGGTGCCGACGCTGAAGATGAATGCCTATTCCTCAGCGCAAGTCGTGTTCAATATCCGGGGCGTGTCGCAGAACGATTATGGCGATCAGCAGGAGCCGCCGGTCGCGGTCTATCAGGACGATGCCTATTCGAGCTCGATCAACACCGCGAGCTTCCCGACCTTCGATCTGGCGCGCGTCGAAGTGCTGCGCGGGCCGCAGGGTACTTTGTTTGGCCGCAATGCGACGGGCGGCGCGGTGCAGTTCATTTCCAATCAGCCGACCAAGGACTTCGGTGGCTATATCACGCTGACGACGGGCAGTTACGGCGAGCTGATCACTGAAGGCGCCGTCTCGGGGCCGATCGCGGACAACCTGCAGTTCCGCCTTTCCGGCATCCGTGACCGTGACAAGGGTTACATCGTCAACATCAACCCCGGCATCCCGGCGCGCGGTGCGAACAACCACTGGGCGCTGCGCGGCATCCTCGCGTGGCAGCCGACCAGCGATATCGATGCCAAGCTGACGGTGCGGTACTTGCGTGCGCCCAAGGAGCGGCAGGCGGGCCTCTATTCACTCGTGGCGAGTTGCCCCAACGCGCAGGGCCAGGGCGAGGTGCTGGGTCCCAATGACAGCTGTGCGTTCTGGGGTTCGGGTCCGGGCGAGACCGGCGCGGGCTATCGCAACGACGCGATCAACCCCGCGCGCGGCGGTGATCCCTACAAGACCGCGGCGACCGATCCGAGTTACGTCGACCGCAAGGTCTTCGGCGCGACGCTGCGCATCGATGCGGACCTGGGCGGCGGTCTCAGCCTGACCTCGATCACCGATTACCAGCACGGCAAGAAATTCTACACCGAGGACGGCGATTCCTCGCCAGCTGCGGGCGTGTACTTCTACCAGGGCTCGAAGCTCGATCAGGCGTCCGAGGAACTGCGACTCCAGGGCGAATTCGGCGCCAATCATCTGACGCTCGGTGCCTACGGCATGCTGATCGATGGGCACTACACCGGCAAATATGCTGACCTGTTCTACGGCTACGACCCGACGGTCGCGTTCTCGCAGCATACACGCTCGTTCGCATTCTTCGCGCAGGATGAATGGAAAATCAGTGACACCGTTAAGCTGATCGGCGGCCTGCGCTATTGGCACGACAAGAAGCGCGGCAGCTACTTCGGCTCCGAGACCAGTTACACCGACATCACCATCACGTATAATCCGCAGACCGTCTCCTACACCGAGGACGGCGTGACCAACCCGATGGGCGGCATCACCGCCAGGCCATCCGACGCGGCGCCCAGCTTCTCTGGAGTCACCGCGCGGGCGGAGATCGACTACAAGCCGATCAGCGCCGTCCTGCTGTACGCGAGCTACAACCGCGGATCGAAGAGCGGCGGCTTCACGTTTTCTACCGGAACGCCATTCCCCGGCTTCGAAGTCGCGACACTGAACGGCATCGCTTACCGACCCGAGACGCTCGACGCTTACGAGATCGGCAGCAAGATCACGCTGGCACCGGGCACCACGCTCAACCTGGCGGCATTCTATTACGACTACCACGATTACCAGGCCTTCGCGCAGTACGGCGCGGTGCAGACGGTCGTGAACCTGCCGGCGCGCTCGAAGGGCATCGAAGCCGATTTCAGCACGCGGCCGGTGCGCGGGCTTACGCTCCAGCTTAGCGGATCGCTGCTCGATACGGTGGTCAAGAACGTCGAGCTGCCCGATCTGGTCACGATCGTGAACCACCGGCTCCCGCAAACGCCCAGCTTTTCGGGCAACGCGCTCGCGCGTTACGAGTTCGCGCTCGCCGGCAACCTTGCCTCGCTGCAGTTCGACGTACAGCATTCGGGCAGCTTCTGCTTCACCGTGCTGTGCGCGCCGGTCGAGCGGGAGGGCGCTTACAACGTCGCCAATGCCCGCGTCGGTTATGCGTCGGAAGACGATCGCTGGGAGATCGCGTTCTTCGCGAACAATCTGTTTGCGGAGAAGTACCGGGTATACGGCTATGATAACTCGGCGTTCGATGGGACGGTCGCCGGCGTCTATGCCAAGCCGCGCACTTGGGGCCTGACCGGAACCATCCGCTTCGGCGCGCCATGAGCCGCTGAAGTCAGCCGAAATACGCTGATATCAAGCCAAAATGCAGGTCGCGCAGAACAAGAAAACGCGCCGGATGATGCCCCCATCCGACGCGTTTTCCGCCCCCTCGCTGATACGGTGTCCCGATCAGCGAACTGCAACCTGGGTCTGCGACTTGGTGGTCAGCGCCGCGAACTGCGTGTTCGCCGCGGTCATCGCCTTGCCGACGCAGGCGTTGAAATCCGACTGGATCTTGGTGCCCGGTACCTGCGCGCCCTCGCAGACCGAACGCGCGGCGGCGGTCAGGCGGTGATGCAGGCGGGTCTGGCCGGTGGTGCTCGAAAGGTCGAGGTCGGCGTAAGACACCGC
>CAJCHR010000227.1 GCA_903970225.1 Actinobacteria bacterium 21-64-8
CGATCGGCGCCGATCGCCGCCGCGATCGCCACCGCCGAAGTGTCGGAGCCGCCGCGTCCCAGCGTGGTCAGGCGGTTCTCCTCGGACAGACCCTGGAATCCCGGGATCACCGCGATCTCGCCCGCCGCCATCGAGGCAAGCAATGCGGCGGAGTCGATGTCCTCGATCCGCGCCTTGGCATAAGCCGTGTCGGTGTGGATCGGCAGTTGCCAGCCGAGCCACGAGCGCGCCTTGCAGCCGATCGATTGCAGGGTCAGTGCGAGAAGTCCGCTGGTGATCTGCTCGCCTGCCGCGACCACGACATCGTACTCCGCCGGATCGTAGAGCGCGTTGGCTTCGCGGCAGAAATTGACCAGCCGGTCGGTCTCGCCCGCCATCGCCGAGACGACGACCGCGACCTCGTGACCGGCGGCCTGCTGGCGGCGCACGATGTTCGCCACGCGGCGGATGCGTTCGGTACCGGCCATCGAGGTGCCGCCGAATTTCATCACGATCCGCGCCAAAACTTGAACTCCCTTGAGCGCACGGGCCCCCTCGCGCCGCGGCGGGCGCCCTGTTAGGGAGGTGCCATGGCGAATGCAACAACGAGCGGCGAGAGCGCCGGCGGCACCATCCGCGAGGCGGAAGCCGCGCATTTCGGCGCACTCGCGGCGGACTGGTGGGACCCGAAGGGCCGCTCGGCGATGCTGCACCGGCTGAACCCGATACGATTGGGCTTCCTGCGCGAGGCGATCGATGCGCACTGGAGCGGAGACATGCTGGGTGTGCGCCCGCTCGCGGGCAAGCGCGCGCTCGATGTAGGCTGCGGCGCGGGGCTGCTGGCAGAGCCGCTGGCGCGGATGGGCGCCGAGGTCACCGCGATCGATGCGGCCGAGGAAAGCATTGCGGTCGCGCGCGACCATGCGGCGGCCGGCGGGCTTGCGATCGACTACCACGCGGGCGACATCGCCGCACTCGGCCTGACGGGATTCGACCTGATCACCGCGATGGAGGTGATCGAACATGTCTCCGACAAGCCGGCTTTCATCGCGGCGCTGGCGCGCGCGCTGGCACCGGGCGGCCTGCTGGTGATCTCCACACCCAACCGCACGATCCGCTCGCGGCTGCTGCTGGTGGACGGCGCGGAAGCCTTGGGCATGATCCCGCGCGGCACGCATCACTGGAGCGACTTCATCACGCCCGACGAATTGCGCGATCTGCTGACCGCTGCCGGTTTGACGGTCGTCGAGTCGAAAGGGATCGCATGGTCGCCGGGCAAGGGCCTGCATCTGTCGGGCGACACCGGGCTCAACTATATCCTGAGCGCATCCTTCCCCGGTTGACTAGCCGCGCTGGCCCGCGAAGACTGGCGCGCATGATCAGAAAGCACTTTATCGGCGGCGTTCTCGCCGCGGCGCTCATCGCGGCTCCGGCCGCATCCATCAGTGCGAAGGAAGACGCGGCCAAGCCGGCGTTCGGCGACTTCGGTTTCGATACCAGCGGCATGAACCGCGCGGTCCGTCCGGGCGACGACTTCTACGCTTATGCCAGCGGCGCCTGGGATGCGCGCACCCAGATCCCGGCGGACCAGTCGCGCTGGGGCGCATTCCCCGAGCTCGCCGAGCAGGCGGTGAAGGACACCCGCGAGGTGATCGAGGCGGCGGCGAAGAACCCGCACGCCGCCGGGCCCGAAAAGCAGGTCGGCGACATGTACGCCAGCTTCATGGACGAGGCCGGGATCGAGGCGAAAGGCACCGGCGTGCTGAAAGCCGATCTGGCGCGAATCGCCGCGATCCGCGACGCGTCCGACGTATCCGCCACAGCCGCCTGGTTTAGCCGTTCGGTCTATACGTTGACCGGGCGCAAGCAGGTGCAGGCGCCGATCCGGATCGGGGTCAGTCCCGATGACAAAAATCCCGATGCTTATGCGGTGAACATCAATCAGGGCGACCTGGGCCTGCCCGACCGCGATTATTATCTCGACGGCAGCAACAAGGCATACGCCGCCGCGCTGGCGGCTTACCGCACGCATGTCGCGCGGACGCTGGCGCTCATCGGAACGCCCGATGCCGAAGCGCGCGCCGCGGACGTGGTCGGACTCGAAACCGCGATGGCCAAGGCTTTCTGGAGCCGCGAGCAGAAGCGCGATGTCGAGGCGATCTACAATCCGGTGGCGACGGCGGACCTCGCCAGGCGCTTTCCCGGATTCGACTGGGCGCGTTTCCTGAGCGAGGTGAAGCTCGGTTCGCGGCCGCAAGTGATCGTGGGAGAGCCCACCGCGATCGCGGCGCTGGCGCAGCTGGTCCAGACCACGCCGGTCGCGACCTGGCGCGCCTATTATACGTACAGCCTGCTCAACGCCCGCGCGCAAGTCCTGCCCAAGGCCTTCGTGGACGAAGACCAGGCGTTGCAGAAGGCACTCACCGGCGTCGACGTGGCGCCGCCGCGCTGGCACCGCGCGGTGTGGTTCGTCAGCCCGCGCTGGCTCGACGACATCGGCGGCCTGGGCGAGGCGGTCGGCCAGCTGTACACCGCCAGATACTTTCCGCCCGAGGCCAAAGTGAAGATCAACGCGCTGGTGGCCAACCTGCTCGCGGCGATGAAGCCCCGGATCGAGAAGCTGACCTGGATGGCGCCCGAGACCAAGATCAAGGCCGAGCAGAAGCTCGCCGCGTTCCGGGTCAAGGTCGGCTATCCCGATCACTGGATCGACTATTCGCCGGTCAGGATCGCCCGCGATGACGCTTACGGCAATCTCGTGCGGACCAACGAATTCGCGTTCGACCGTGTTGCACGCCACGCCGGCGACCCGACCGATCGCTCCGAATGGCACATGACCCCGCAGACGGTGAACGCCTACGCCAACCCGAACTGGGTCGAGGTGGTGTTTCCGGCCGCGATCCTGCGTCCGCCGTTCTTCGATCCCCGCGCCGATGATGCGGTGAATTACGGCGCGATCGGCGCTGTCATCGGCCATGAGATCAGTCATCACTTCGACGATCAGGGCGCGAAATACGACGCCACCGGGCGCCTCGCGACGTGGTGGACGCCCGAGGACACCAGCCGGTTCAAGGCGCTGACCGCCAAAGTCGTCGCGCAATATTCGGCGTACGAGCCGCTGCCTGGCGTGCACATCAAGGGCGGCAACACATTGGGCGAGAACATGGCCGATCTGGCCGGGATCAACATGGCGTACGATGCCTATCACTTGTCACTGAAGGGCAAGCCCGCGCCGGTGATCGACGGGTTCACCGCCGACCAGCGCCTGTTCTTGGGCTTCGCGCAAGTCTGGCGCACCAAGACGCGCGATGCGGCGCTGCTGAAGGGCCTCGCTTCGGACGAGCACAGCCCGGGCAACTGGCGGGTTTATGTCGTGCGCAACCTGGACCCATGGTACGGTGCATTCGGTGTGAAGCCGGGCGAGAAGTTCTACCTCGCACCGGCCGACCGCGTCAGGGTCTGGTAACGAGGGCAAGCAAGGGGGTTTGTCGTGGCATCCACCGCTCTAGCGGAGTCGCCTCATAGTGACCTCGCCGCGCTCGTCGCGAGCGCGTTCGGCTGCGACGGGGTGCTGGCCGAATCGATGTGCAGCGAAGCGCGCATCCGCCGCTTCGCCTCGCACGCGGTCATCCTCGACGCCGAACCGAGCCAGCAGGACGTGCACTTGCTCGCGGACGGGCAGGCGCGGTTGGTCGCCGATTCGCTCGAGGGGCGGCTGGTGGTGATCGAGGATTACGGCGTGGGCGAGGTGATCGGGCTCACCGGATTGTTCGGGTGGGACGGGGTGCCGGCGCAAGTCGTCTCGGTGGGCGCGAGCCGCACGGGCGCCTTTGCCGGCCATGTCTTCGTCAAGCTGATGAACGCGCACGCCGCGATCGCGCTGGCGATTTCGCGCATGCTGGTCACGCGCCTTGCGTCGGCAAACCGCCGCGTCGCCGAGAACGCGACTCTGAGCGCGCCGGGCCGCATTCACGCCGAGATCCTGCGCCGCGCGCGCAGCGGGGAAGCCATGACGATCCGCCCGATGCCGGTGTTCTCCGAACTGGCGCTCGCGCTGCAGACCACGCGCGAGAGTGTCAGCCGGGCGGTCAGCGCGCTGGAGAAACGCGGCATCGTCAAGCGCGTGGAGGGCGGCCTTGCGATCGTCGCGCCGCACCGGTTGGAAGAGCTGGTTTACTGAGGGCGATGCCGCCCCGCTCTACGGCGCCGATCCCACTTCCGTCACCGCATAAAGCTCGATCCCGTCCGCTTCTCCCACATGCTCGACATGCGGTTGCTCGCTTCGTGCAAGCTGCAGCACGCGGGCGAGCGGTTCGCTGACGGTGAGCGCGCCGGGCAGCGCGCCCGCGGCGATACGCTCGAGATCGGCGAGCGAGCGGCCGACCAGCGCGGCGGGGTCGTCGAGCCAATGCGCGAGACCGTAATGCCCGGTGATCTTGAGCGGGAGCGCGCCCGCTGGCAGCGCGAGCAGCGCGCGGGCGTGGCGCCAGGCGGCCGCCGGATCGGAGAAGCCCGCGATCCGCGCATTGCCCGCGGGCATGACCACGTCGGGCTGATCGGGGATGTCCGCCATGACGCGGCGCAGCGGTGTAAGCTGGTCGTGCACGGCCAGGGCAAAGTCCGCCTCGTCGCGTGTGTCGAGGCCATCGAATTCAATCCGCAACAGCGCTGCCAGCCGCAAGTCGGGATCGCCCTCGGGCTCACGCTTGGTGCCGGAGGCGGCGACCGGCGCGGTGCGCGGCGCGCGCAGGACGCGCTGCGTGGCCCCGCGCGCGAGCCACAGCTTGCCGATGCGCGCGGTCTCGATACCGGTGCCGTAAGGTCCGTCGCCCTCGTCGGCGACGAGCAGCTGCGCGGCCTCGCTCGCGAACTGCGCGGCGTTCATCATCGCCGCGCCCATCGCGACATCGGCCGCGATCCGGCTGCCGAGCGGCTGGTAACGCCCACGCGGCTGCTGAAATGTCCGCAATTCCACCGCCGCATCGAGGCAGCGATCGAACCGTGCGCGCCACTGTGCTCCGTACGGATCGACCGACACCGCCGCGAACTCCTCGACATCGCCCGGCAGGAACACATGCAGTTCCGCTCCCGCATCGAGCAGCGCCTCGGCGATCACGATCTCGCACCCCGCGGCGAGCGCACCGAACCCGAAGCCGATCCCAAGGTCCGCGATAGCCTCTCGAACCGAGGCCGACAGCGCATCGTGACCCTCGGGCGCAAGGCCGAGGTGCCCGGCGTAATGCAGCGAACAAGGCGGCCGCAGTCCATCGATGAAGCCCGGGTCGATCCCGGCGGCGGCGCAGATCGCGCGCAGCTGGGTGATCGTCGCCGCGTGATCGAGCCAGGCTTCGGGCTGCGCTTCGATCGCGCTCGCAAATGCCTCGGCCGCCGCGTCGACCTCGCCCAGAAGAAGCAGCGCTTCGGCGCGTGTGGCTTCGAGATAATAGGGCGTCTCGGCAAGCTGTGCCCCGCTGTCGAGCCAGTCGAGGATGTCGCGCGCGATCGTGCGCGCCCATTCCTCGTTGCCTGCCAGGAAGTTGAGCGTCGCGACATTGAGACGGGTGTAAGGCTGCGGCGCAATCGCGTCGGCAGCGGCGTATGCCTTGGCGGCGCGCTCGTAAGCCGCGGCACGCTCGCCCGCAGGTAGCCGCGCGGCGCGGTCCTTGAGCAGGCGGCCAAGCACCGCCTGCGATGCCGCATCGCCGCCGCGATCGGCATAGCCGCCTTCGCGGAACATGCGTTCGGCAAGTTCCAGGCTGCCTGCACGCACCATCGTCATGATCGCGGGCAGGCTGGCACGTCGAGGCTGGATCAGAGGAAATACCCTTTGTCGCGTCGCGGTTCGATGCCGTGGTTCGCGCGAAACGGCGCCGACCGCAAGTCATCGCCATCGGACATGCCATTCGGCACGAATGGGAACGGCGAATCACAAAGAGAGCGCGCCGGATGTGCCCCCATCCGACGCGCTCTCGCCCCCTCGCTGAACGGTGTCCCGATCAGCGAACTGCAACCTGGGTCTGCGACTTGGTGGTCAGCGCCGCGAACTGCGTGTTCGCCGCGGTCATCGCCTTGCCGATGCAGGCGTTGAAATCCGACTGGATCTTGGTGCCCGGTACCTGCGCGCCCTCGCAGACCGAACGCGCGGCGGCGGTCAGGCGGTGATGCAGGCGGGTCTGGCCGGTGGTGCTCGAAAGGTCGAGGTCGGCGTAAGACACCGC
>CAJCHR010000228.1 GCA_903970225.1 Actinobacteria bacterium 21-64-8
AACCGCTATGGTCCGGGCAAGTTTTTCGGCGAGCATGTCGACAACTGCATTCGCGGCGATCACCTGACCGGCCTCAGGATCCGCACCGACCTCTCGGTGACGCTGTTCCTGTCCGAGCCCGACGAATACGACGGCGGCGAACTGACCATCGATGACTATTACGGCGAGCAGCGTATCAAACTGCCGGCCGGACATCTCGCGCTCTATCCCTCTACCAGCTTGCACAGCGTCACACCGGTCACCCGGGGGTCACGCACCGCCTCATTCTTCTGGGTGCAAAGCATGATCAAGGACCCGCTCGCGCGGCGCTATACGTTCGATATGGACAACGCGTTGCAGACGCTGGTCGAGCGCCTGGGACGAAACGACCCCGAAGTCCGCGCGCTAACGAACATCTATCACAACCTGATCCGCTACTGGGCGGAGTTGTAGACCGCGGTCGAAACCGGACGGCACGTCACCTTTACCGGGCGATCGAGAACTCTATCGGCACGACCAGTTCGACCTGGTCGGGACGGTCGGCAGGAATCTTGGGAAGCGGATCGGCATTGCGCAGCGTCTCGAGCGCGGCAGTGTCGAGCGCTGGATATCCCGAGGACCGGTCCAGCGAGAACGACAAGACATGGCCGTCCCGGCTCACCCGGAAGCGTATATAGGCCGTGCCCTGCTGACGGGAGCGCTGCGCATCGCTCGGATAATGCCGGAAACGTTCTAGCCGGGCGAGAATCCGCCCCTCCCACTTGTCGGGGCCTTTGTTCGTTCGTGGTTGCGGCGGCGCAGGCGCCGGCACGGGCGGTGACGGCGGCGGTGCGGCCTGAACGGGCTGCGGTTTGGGATCGATCGCGGGTTTCACGGCGACAACTGCAGGCGTCTCGATCGGCGAAAGCGACAAGAGCGGGCGGCGGACCTGCTCGGGCTGTTTCGGCGCAGGATTGACCAGCGGCTTCTCGATCCGCCGGGGTTTTTCCGCCTTCTTCGGCTGCGGCGTTTCGGGCGACGAGATCGGGAGCGTCGCGACGGTCAGCCGGGTCGGCGCACGGACCGGCCGGTCGATCTGGCTCAGCGCCAGCGCGCCGCAAGCGATCAGAACCGAAAAGACGAAGATTGTACCGGACGTCCCGAAGACACGGCTTCCCTGGGAGGCTTGATACCCGTGACGCTCGGGCACCGCGGCGGACCGATCGCTCGCGGTAAGCCGCGTGCGGACCACATCACGGGCCGAATCGCGCACGGCTTCCGCACCGATAACGGGCGTATCCAGGGTCTGGTCAGAGGACAGGTGCGTTAGCATTTCATCACGAAGCAGTTGCCTTCTCTCATTGCTCACATTGCAACGCATTTGCAAATGCTCAATTTTTGACTGCGCAAGCCCGCCGAATACGAAACTTCGGGAACGTCAGGTCGGCAAATCCGGCGTAGTTCTTCGTGAGTTGACGCTGGTGCAGCGTATCGGCGATCGACGCGCTGCCGCCATAAAGGTTGAGCACCGCATCGACAGCTGACTGCAGAACACCGATCGACTGGGGCGCCCGATCGACGCCAAGCCGGCGCAGGACGATTCCGCGCGCGTCATGGTCGCGACATATTGGTATTGCGAACGATTATCCTTATCGATACGAGCCCACCTATGACACAGCGTGTCTCAGGGGAATCGCTTTGAAATCTTTCGTACTCTTGCTCTGCAACACGGCGGCGCTCGCACTTCTTTCGCAGCCCGCCATGGCGCAGTCGCGGACTATCGATGAACCTGACGTGCAGGCGAACAATGCAGACGCGCAGTCGGCGACGCCGCTCAAGACCACGCGCGGCGACGATGGATCGATCATCGTCACCGCGCGGCGCTATGTTCCTGACGGCGCGATCACCGCGAACAAGTCGGCGATCCCGCTGATCGTGACGCCGCAGTCGATCTCGGTGGTCACGCGTGACCAGATCGATCTTCTCGCGTTCGTCGATACCCAGCAGGCGGTGCGCTACGTCGCCGGCGTGTTCGGCGAAAATTACGGATCGGACCCGCGCTACGATTTCATCACCGTACGCGGCTTCAATCCGAAGCAGTACATCGACGGCCTCGCGGTGCCCGCAACCACGACGATCAACTCGGTGGGCGTCGATCTCTACGCCTTCCAGTCGCTCGATATCCTGAAGGGCCCGTCCTCGACGCTATATGGCAACGTGCCGCCTGGCGGCCTCTACAATCTGACCAGCCGCCGCGCGTCGAGCGAATTCGGCGGCGAGTTTCAGGCCAAGTACGGCACCAACGACTTCAAGCAGTTTGCCGGCACCGTCACCGGCGCGGCGACGGACTGGCTCGATGTCCGCTTCACCGGACTTTACCGGGATCGCGGCGACGAAATCGATCATCTCCACGCCAAGCGCCTGATGGTGGAGCCGACGGCGACGATCAAGATCGGCCCTTCGACCAAGATCACGCCGCTGCTCTATTATCAGTACGACACCGTCGACGGTGGCAACGGCGGCTTCCTTCCCGAAGTCGGCACCTTGCTCGACAATCCCAATGGCCTGGGCAGGCTTTCGCGCTCGACCAACCTCGGCGATCCGCGCAACCACTTCGAGCGGCGCCAGTGGGGCGCGGGCCTCGACGTCGAGCACAAGTTCGGTTCGGCGCTGACCTTCCGCTCGAACACCAAATGGAGCCACTACAAAGAGGTCCAGACCTTCGGGCTCTACAATCAGGGCGGTTACACAAACACGACCGACCCCTCGCTCCCGAGCTATTACACCACGATCAGCCAATCGGACTTCCCAAATCAGGAAGAGGTGACAAGCTTCGCGACCGACAATCGACTTGAGGCGAACGTCGCGACCGGCGCGGTCCATCACAAACTCCTGATCGGTGTCGATTATCGAAACGTGACGAACATCGCCGGCTTCGGCTTCAACTTCGGGACCGACACACTCGACGCGTATAACCCGGTCTATGTCGGCGGCAGTCTGGATAGCACGTCGCCTTCGCAGTTCCCGTTCAACAATCAGCGCCTGCGGCAAACCGGGGTCTACGGGCAGGACCAGCTCAATCTCGGCCAGCTCTACGTGACGCTGGGCGGACGGTATGACTGGGTGCGCGTGGCGCAGCCCGCTGCCGATACCGAGACCAAGCAGCACAAGTTCACCTGGCGCGTGGGCGCGAATTACGTGACCGACGCGGGCGTTGCTCCTTACGTCAGCTATTCGACCTCTTTCGAGCCGCTGCTCGGGCATGACGATGCCACTGGCAACCCGTTCAAACCGACCACGGGCCACCAATGGGAAGGCGGCGTGAAGTACGACGCACGCGGCTTGTCGCCAGACGTCAAGCTGTTCGCCACCGCCGCGGTCTTGGACATCGTGCAGGACAACGTCGTCGTCGTGGGCGCAGGAACCACACCGGTGTTCGGCAGCCAGACCGGCCGCGTCGAAGTGCGCGGCGGCGAGATCGAACTGGTGGCGCGCATCAGGGAGCAGCTCTCGATCAACGCGTCCTATAGCTACAGTCACTCGCGGGTGAAGGCGAGCGCGGTGGCGATGGACATCGGTGCCGAGCTGCCGACGACGCCCAAGCACAAGGCATCGATCTTCGCCGACTACACCGCATCGCGCGGGGTCCTGGCCGGCTTCGGCGGCGGAGCGGGCGTGCGCTACACCAGCGCCAGCGCTGGCAGCCTGCCTTCGACCGGCGGCGCCATCTACGCTAACGCGGCGACGCTGTTCGATGCGATCCTGCACTACGATCTGCCCGGCTGGCGCCTTGCGGTGAACGGCTCCAACTTGTTCGACAAGACCTACGTCGCGCGTTGCTCGGGACCGAACTCGTGCTTCTACGGCGCCGGCCGCCAGATCATTGGTACCGTGACGAAGAAGTTCTGAACGGCGGCCCGCGTCTCGGGCGGGGCTCCTTTGTCGAGCAGCGCACGTTTTGCGGACGCACGGCCGCTGTGCGATCTTGGGCCTCGCGTTTGATCCCTTGCAGCCATATGGCCCGGGACTCATCCCGGAGACCTCGCTTGAGCACCACGACTGGCAAACCCCGCGCGTTCGCGGCCTTGCGGCACGTCCGTTTCCGCTGGTTCATCGGCACATATGTGCTCGCGATGATGGCCGACAACATCGAACACGTGATCAGCTACTGGGTGATGTACCAGAAGTTCCACTCGCCCGCGCTCGGCGGGTTTGCGGTGCTGTCGCACTGGCTGCCCTTCCTGTTCTTCTCGATCCCGATGGGCGGGCTGACCGACCGAATCGATCCTCGCCGGCTGATCCAGATCGGCATGGCGCTGTTCACTTGCGTCTCGCTGGGATGGGGATACTTCTTCGTGACCGGTACGCTGCAGATGTGGGAGGCGATGCTGCTCCTGATCATGCACGGCTGCGCCGGCGTGTTCTGGCAGACGCCGAGCCAGCTTCTGCTTCACGGCCTGGTGGAGAAAGACGAACTGCAGAGCGCGGTGCGGCTCAACGCCACGGCGCGTTACCTGGGGGTTCTGGTCGGACCCGCCGTGGGCGGGATCATGCTGGTCTGGCTCGGGCCGACGAAAGGTATCTTGCTCAACGCCTGCTATTACCTGCCGGTGATCCTGTGGCTCGCGATGCTGCACTACAGCCGCGAGGCAGCCGGCAGAACCTCGGTCAAAGGCCTGCGCGACGTCGCCGAAACGCTGCGCGAGATCGCGAGCCGTCCCGGGATCGTGTCGATGACGGTGCTGGCCGCGGCGGCGTCGGGGTTCATCGGCAACAGCTATCAGGCGCAGATGCCGAACTTTGCGGTCGATCTGGGCCACGGCGATCCAGGCACCGCCTATAGCGCACTGCTCGCCTCGGATGCGGCAGGCGCGCTGACGGGAGGCTTTCTGCTGGAGACTCTGGGCGGGTTCAAGACCGGCGCGCGCACCGCAATCTTCCTCGCGATGGGCTGGTGCATCGCCCTGGGAGGGTTCGCGCTGACTCACACTTACGGCCTCGCGCTGATCTTCCTGTTTGGCGCAGGCTTCTTCGAGCTATCGTTCAGCAGCATGGCGCAGACCGTGGTGCAGATCGAAGCGCCAGCGAGTATCCGCGGACGCGTGCTCGGCGTTTACGCGATGGCATCGCTCGGTTGTCGCGCGTTCGCAGGGATCAGCGTCGGCCTGATCGGCGCGCTGCTGGGCGTCCATGTCTCGCTCGCGCTGGCGGCCTTGGCATTGCTGGTGGTCACCGCAATCCTGTTCACGATCAACAAACCGCGTCAGAACAACGTGGTAATGCCGTAAAACACCGCACCGACCGCGGCCGAGCAGGGGATGGTGATCACCCAGGCCACCACGACGCTTTTCGCGACGGTCCAGCGCACGGCTGACGCGCGCCGTGCGGTTCCCGCGCCGATGATGCACCCTGTGATGGTGTGCGTGGTGGAAACGGGGATCCCCAGCGCGGAAGCCCCGAACAGCACGATCGAGCCGCCGAGCGACGCGCTGAACCCTTGGTGCTGCGACAGCTTGGTGATCCGCGACCCCATCGTCTGGATGATCTTCCAGCCGCCGGTCATCGTGCCCAGGGCGATCGCGACGTAGCAGCTGATCGCCACCCAGTGCGGCACGTGGAACGGCCCGGTCAGATGGCCGGTCGAATACAGCAGGACAGTGATGATCCCCATCGTCTTCTGCGCGTCGTTAAGTCCGTGGCTGAGCGAATAGGTACCCGACGAGACCAGATGCAGCGCGCGGAAGCTGCGCTCGGCCCGGCGCGCGCTCACGCCGCGCAGCGCCCAGCTGCTGAGCAGCATGATCAGCATCGCCAGGATCATGCCCAGGGTCGGCGAGAGGACGATCGCGATCAGCGTCTTGTTGAGACCGGCCCACTTGATTCCCGAAATACCGGCATGCGCCACGCCCGATCCGATCATGCCGCCAACGAGCGCATGGCTGCTCGACGAAGGGATCCCCCTCAGCCAGGTCAGCACATTCCAGAACATCGCCCCGATCAGCGCGCCGAAAACCACCCCGGGGGTGATCAGGTTCTTGTCGATCAGCCCTTGCCCGATGGTGGAGGCGACCGCAGCAAGACTGGGAACGGCGAGCGTCAGGAAATAGGCGGCGAAGTTAAAGAAAGCCGCAAAGCCCACCGCCTGCAACGGAGTGAGCAACCGGGTCGCGACCACGGTCGCGATCGAATTTGCCGCGTCATGAAGCCCGTTGAGATAATCGAACGCGAGTGCGACCGCGATCAGACCGATCAGTAAGGGGAGGGCTAGGTCGTGCATAGTGGTTCGACAGTTCAGCTATGGTCGATCACGATGCCGTCGATCTCTTTTGCGACATCCTCGAACGCGTCGACGATCCGCTCGAGGTGTTTGTAGATTTCACGATCGACCACGAACTTGAGCGTGTTCAGCTCACCATTTTCGAAGAAAGACCGCTTTAGCCCGACCGCGTGAATCTGATCGGCTTGACCTTCCATCCGGATTAGCCGTTCGGTCAATTCATGCAGGCGACCGCCATTTTCGGAGACGTCGCGAAGCAGCGGCATCGCTTCGACCATGACACGCGCAGCATCCACGACGATCGCGGCCATGTCGCGCATCTCCGGTTCGAACGAGCGCACCTCATACAGCGCGATGGCGTTGACCGTGGTCTGCATCTCGTCGATCGTATCGTCCATCGCGCCGATCAGACTTGTGATCGCCCCGCGATCGAAAGGAGTGAGGAAGGTCTTGCGGACCGTCTGCAGCACTTCGCTTGTGATCGCGTCGGCGTCATTCTCGCGCTCGACGACTTCCCGGACGTGTTGCTTGCTGGAGGATGCGCCTTCGAACAGTCGCGCCAGCGCGTCCGCTCCGGCCATGACCGTCTTCGCATGCGCCTCGAACAGTTCGAAGAAATTGCCCGTCTTGGGCATCAGACGCTGGAACCAGGCGAACATCGAACCGATCCTTGATTGCGCGACCACCCGGTTGAGGATGCTGTCGCGCTGTGCTGCAGCTTTGAACTCGGACGTCCCGAAAGAGCGTATCAAATCGCGCAGGTCCGGCTCATCAACCGCGCCGGCTGCCTCGCGAAGGGTAAACCAGCGCCGCTCCCGCTCGTCCTTTTCCTTCCACTGATCGAGTTCGCGCGTAACCAGAAGCGGGTAGACATCGACATCGATCATCAGCGAAGCCCCGCTGGAGCGCCTTTTGCGATATCGATAGGAGCCGAGCGGCGTTGGACACACCGCACCACAAACGCCCGCCTCTTCCTCGGCTTCTTGCGATGCCGCAACATGTGGCGGGGTACCGGAGGCCTGGTTACCCTTGGGGATCACCCATCGCTTGGTCTCGCGAGACGTCACCAGCATGACCCGGATCAATGGCTCGGAGCCGCCTCCATCGGTACGATACGGCAATGCAGCGATCTGACGGATGGGAATAGCCTCAAATTGTCGATTTCAGCGGTCGGATCGGCGCGATGAAGCGCGCAGGAGCAAAAGGGGGCACATGGGGAAAGGCTACGATAACGGGCGCTTGGTCACGGAACGGTCACGTCGTAGACATCATAGGGCCAATAGTCCATTTGCGTCAAACCAGCGCGTTTGTCGCCAGAACGAGGGTTCGTGATCGAGTGGCCGACGCGTTTGACCTGATGCGATTCGTCGAAGCGCAATCCGGGAGTTTCGAGACCGCGCTGACCGAAATCGTCGAAGGCACCAAACGCAGCCATTGGATGTGGTTCGTGTTCCCGCAAATCGCCGGGCTCGGCTCGAGCACCATGGCACGCCTCTATGCGATCGGGTCGCTCGAGGAGGCGCGCGCTTATCTCGACCATCCGGTGGTGGGCGCGCGCTTGCGCCAATGCGTGGCCGCGCTTCAAAACCTGCCCGACACCACCGCTGAGGCTGTGTTCGGGACGATCGATGCGGCGAAGCTGCGCTCGTCCCTCACCTTGTTTGCGGAAGCTGGCGGTGGGACACAATTCACCGCAGCTCTCGATCGCTGGTTCGCTGGTCAGGCAGATGAGGCGACTTTGCGACTGCTCTCGAAGATCGCCTGACGAAATTCTCAGACCGCAACCATCTTGCCGGTCAGGATCACCGGTCCGGTCGGTTGACCGGTCGGCGAGCCGCCGATCGGCTCGACCGAAACCGCCAACGTCACGCCCGCTGCCAACGCCGCTGCGGCATGTCCTGGAGTCTTGATCCAGCTCGGCGATTTTGCGTCCATCACGCCCAGCGATCGTGGCTTGCCATCAGCCGGGATCACCCACAGCTCGGGTGAATGACCGACGACATCTAGCCCGCTTGGCGCCGATGTCAGGCGTCCAGATGCGGCATCGAAGCTGACCGTGACAACCCCTGTCTTGCCGGTGAGCACGGCCACCATAGGAGCGGACGCCGTTTGTGCGACGGGCACTCTCACCAGCACTTGCGCCGGATTCCGAAAAGCGACCACGCCCAGTGCGATCGCAGCGACCGTCGCGGCAAGAGCGAACGCTTGCCACAGACGCTGGCCGGAATGGGGAAACGGTATCACGTTTGCCTGACTGACAGGCAACCGTGCCTCGATCTCCTGCCAGACCTCGGCACGCGGCGCTTCGCCCTCGCCGGCGAAAAGCTCCGCGGCCCAGCTCTGCCAACGGCTGTGGGCCGAAGCGAACACGGGATCGCGGGCCAGGCGCGATTCGGCATCGCGCCGCTCGGCACCGTCGATCAGGCCCAGTGCCAGTTCGGCGGCGAGCAGTTCGTCATCGTCGGCCAGCGCGCTCACGCGAGGCAGTCCCGCAACTTGATCAGCGCACGGCGGATGCGGCTCTTGATCGTGCCAAGAGGGACTGCGGTACGATCGGCAAGCTCGGCGTAAGTCGAACCTTCAAAGAACGCCGTGCGCACGAGCAAAACGTCGCGTCCGTCCAATGCTTCAAGGCAAGTCGCGAGACGTCGTTCGTCCTGGCTGCTTTCGATCATGGCCGGCGCCAGAGGAGCGGGATCTGGCATGTCATCGGCCAGTTCGATGGGCGCGGTCATCACCCGGCCAGTGCTGCGAAGTCTGTCGACCGAACGGTTGCGAGCGAGCGTGATCAACCACGTCATCGCGTTCCCCCGAACCGGATCGAAGGATCCCGCCCGCCGCCAGATCGAGATATAGACTTCCTGCAATGCCTCTTCCGCCTCATGCCGCATGGGCAATATACGCAAGCATACCCCGAAAAGCTTCACTGAGGTCAGACGGTAGACTTCTTCGAAAGCGGCGCGGTCACCCTTGCCGGTGCGTAACAGCGCGGCGGCCAGGCTTGCGGCATCATGGGTCAGGCTCACTGCGGGCATTCAGGCTAATCGCCGCAGAGGCGCCGAGGTTCCGACACGCGATCGAGCATATTGGCTGCGGCGCCCGCAGAGGCCGCAATGCATTGCTCGATCGGCTCGACAATCCGGCAATCGGTCATTTCGATCGCAGCAGTCAGGCGGGGCTGGCCCGCAAGTCCGGCGCGCGCCCACCAGCCGCGTAAAGGCCGAGCACGACCGCAACGGCGAAAAACGCCGTCATCGAGATGAAGGTGGGCGCAAACGAGCCGTTCACACGGCTCAGCCACGACGAACCGATGATCGCGACAGCCATGATCGGCAGGGCGATGATCGTGTTCAGACCGAAACCGCGACTGAAGCTTGCTTGCCCGAACGCGTCCGATATCGCGCGTCCCAGCCCCGGAATCGCGCCCGTACCATGCATGCCGATCAGGGCGATACACGCCGCGGCTGCGGGAAAGGCGGGGTGCAGCAGCAGCAGCGCCCACAAAATTCCGCAGTCGAAGGCGACCAGCGCCAGCGTCCGACCGCCACCAATCTTGTCGGCAATGATCCCGAACAGGACCGAGCCGGCGATTCCGGCAAGCGACATCAGCGACGCGAGCAACGCGGACTCCCCGCGCGTAAAGCCCCATGCCGCCCCCATCGGAATGAGCAGCGACCCAAGCACGGTGGAGCTCGTCATGCTCGCAATGGCTGCAAGCGCCATTGCCCAGAAACGCGGGCGGGCAAGGAGCTGGGCGGTGCTGAACGATCCGTCCGAAGTGCGATTGGCAGCCGGCTCGGGCGCCTGTGTCTCGCCCGTAGGCGGATGATTTATGGCGAGCAGTGTCACCGGCGCGAGCACGATCAGCGAGAGGCCCGCGAGACCCAGATAGCCAGCGGTGGCGCCGTACTTGGTCACGAACCAGTTCAGCGCGACCGGCATGATCGCGATCAGGATCGACAGGTTCGCAAGCCCAAGAGCCAGCCCGCGCTTGCGGTTGAACCACCGGGTCACGAGCGTCGAAGGCCCAATCGATCCGGTCAAGCTCATCGCCGGGCCCAGAAACAGGCCATAAGCAAGCAGGTACATGGCATAGCTGTTACTGAACGCGAGCAGCAGGAACCCGGCCGTGAGCATCAGTGCGCCGACGAACATGATCATCCGCAGCGAAAATTTGCCGAGCAGCACCCCCGCCGCCGGCGCAATGACCGACGCGCCGACGAGCAGGATCGGGATACCGGCAGAGGCCTCTTCCGGCAGGATCCCGAGCCGCGTCTGCACGAATGCCAGCATGACACTGAACGAACCGATCGCCGTGCCGATCACGACGTTCGACGAGATCCCCGCGACCACGCCCATACGCACCGCAAGCGGGTGATTGGGCGCATCGGTCGACGGAAAGCTGCTTAATGCTGACACGATTTTCTCCCGCTCGATGCACCCTTTTCGCGCATCAATTTCTAGGGTGATACAACAGAACGCGGCCCGCGCCAGTCTCAAACGAAGCCTCCAACCCGCTCCCGTCTGCCTTGGCAAACGCGCGGGCTCGTCACGCACCAATCCTCGCTTGGCGCAAAGCAAGGAAAGCTATGTTGGCGGCTCCGGAGTCAACGAGATAGGTAGAGATTAACGACAAACGGACATGGCCAGGACCTTTGTCGTATCTCCACTGGCCCGCGGCATTTGATCGGGATGCAGCTTGCTCCGCGTTACCAACGGCTAAAGCGCGCGATGCTGGGGCGACCGCGCCAGGCATCGTGTTCCCCTCTCGCGAACGAAGAGGTGAAGCGATGCGTACCTGTTGCAACTGCTAGGCTAAGTCCGGGCGTGATCCCGACCATTACCGACTGAGGCCCAGCTGCGCGCCAGATGCGCACAGCGCCGCTTCGCCTGGTCAATGTCAGCGTCCGCCCGGATTTCCGTTTCCGCCTCTGTTTCCCGGCTGGTGCGACCACAGCTTCGACGTCGGATCCCGCCACCCGCAACCAAAGTCACGCTAAGGTCTGATCAGCCAGACCAATACCCGACCAAGGGATTAATGCGCCGTCTCGACGAGAGACCTTGGCGCCATGCTCGCTCTAACAGCCATGAATAGGCCGGAGCGGGAAAATTAAACATGAGGGGCAAGACATAATGATTTCGAGACTTTCGCGCCAAGCGACTATCGCCGCGCTCAATAGCGGCGCAGCGTTGCTTGGGCTCGCTTGCGGCCATCCGGCCTATGCTGCCGATAACGCCGCTTCGGCCGATATCGCGAGCGCGCCGCAGGACATCATCGTCACCGCCCGGCGGGTGCAGGAAAAAGCGCAGGACGTGCCGATCGCGATCTCGGTGGTGACCGCGCAGACGCTGGAGAAGACCGGGAACTACAATTTCAACCAGCTTCAGCAGCAGGTTCCGACATTGCAGGTCTCGGGCACCAACCCGCGCAACAGCGCAGCGACCATCCGCGGCCTCGGCGCCAACAGCTCGATCGCAGTCGATGGCCTCGAGTACGGTGTCGGCTTCTATGTCGACGGCGTCTACTACGGCCGGCCCGGCCAGGCGCAGTTCGACCTGATCGACCTGCAACAGATCGAAGTGCTTCGCGGGCCGCAGGGTACGCTGTTCGGCAAGAACACTACCGCGGGCGCGATCAACATCACCACGCGCGAGCCAAGCTTCACCCCCGAAGCGACGATCGAGGGGCAACTGGGCACTTACAATTACCAGCAGATCCGCGCCAGCGCCTCGCTGCCGATCCTGGACGACAAGGTCGCGGTCCGGCTCAGCATCGCCGACACGCACCGCGGCGGCTTTCTGACAAACGCGTACGATGGCAGCGATGCCGAAAACTACGACAACTTCTCCGCGCGCGGTCAGCTGCTGATCAAGCCCGCCGACAACCTCAAGATCCGGATCATCGGCGACTATGCGCGCCAGAAGCAGCATTTCACGCTGTCCGTGGTGAGCGGCTACTTCACGACATTCGCGGACGGCGCGGCGATCCCGAACAACATCTTCCAGCGCGCAGCACGGCTGGACTACACGCTTCCTTCGCCGGATGCCTTCCAGCGGATCGGCAACGCCGATGCTCCGTTCGGCGTCGACATGAAGAGCTACGGCGTTTCGGGCCAGGCGGACTGGGACCTGGGGCCCGCCACGGTAACTTCGGTCACCGCGTATCGCTGGTGGGACTGGTATCCGAAGAATGACGTCGACGGCACCTCGCTGCCGATCAACCTCAAGGGCCAGCAGAACGATTTCCAGCGTCAGTTCAGCCAGGAACTGCGGATCGCCTCGAACGGCACGCACACGATCGACTACGTCGCCGGGCTTTACTACTTCTGGCAGGTCGTGCGCGGTTATGCGCAGAACCAGTACGGCTCGGACTTCGCCGAATGGAGCCTCAATCCGGCGACCACCTCCGCGGCGAATATCGCGCGCTACGATCAGGCGTTGAGCGGGCTCGAGGCGGACAGCTTCGCCAACCCGGCAACCAAGAGCTACGCCGCGTTCGGCCAAGCCAACTGGCACATCTTCAGCCCGCTGACGCTAACTGTGGGCCTGCGCTTCACGCACGAGGACAAGAACGGCGTCTTCATTCGCTATCTCGCGCCCGGCAGCGGCGGCAATCGTGCGCTTCTGTTGCCCGCAGAGCAGGTCGCCTATCAGGTCAGCGACCTTTCGTTCCCGGCAGCGAGCAAGGCCAACGCTTTGACCGGCCTCGCCTCACTCTCCTACAAGATTACGCCGGATGTGCTGTTCTACGGCACCTATTCGCGCGGCAACAAGTCGGGCGGCCTCAACCTCACCGCGGGCGGCCTCACGCGGCCGGTGGTCAACCCGGAAAAGGTCAACGCCTTCGAAGCCGGGCTGAAGTCGCAATTCTTCGATCGGAAGCTTACCGCCAACATCGCCGCGTTCCTCACGAACGTGTACGATTTCCAGGCCAACGTGAACATCACGAACGCGAACGGTTCGAACACGCAGTACATCGCCAACATTCCCGAGGCCCGCTCCAAGGGCATCGAAGGCGATCTGAGCTTCACGCCGATCCCCGGGTTCACGCTCAGCAGCGCGCTGGCGTACACCGATGCGCGTTACGTGCGCTATACCAATGCCCCCCAGAAGGCCGAGGTGAACGGCGGTGTCGGCTCGCAGGACCTTTCGGGCGCCCGCCTCCCGGGCGTCTCGAAGTTCGCCTATACGATCGCGGCCGACATCAGCCGGCCGATCGACGATCACGCCGAAGCCTACACCCGGGTGGACTGGCTACACCGCTCGACCTTCAACGCGAGCAGCACCAACAGCGTCTATTCGAACATTCCCGCTTACGGCGTGCTCAATGCCAAGTTGGGCGTGCGGATCGAGGACGGGAAATTCGATGTCTCGATCTGGGCGAGGAATCTGCTCAACAAGGATTACTACATCAACAACACCGCGAGCAATTTCGGGCTGATCACCGGGTTACCCGGCGATCCGCGCACGTATGGCGTGACAGCGCGCGTGAAGTACTGACCGAAGCCCATGGCCGGACCGCCTTTGGGCGGTCCGTGTGCAATCTGGCGCGACAGCGATGATGAGGATGAGAACAGGGTTATCGTCGTGTAGCCTGCTCTTCCGCGCCGAAAGCATGGTCGGCCAGCGCATCGAACAGTCCGGCCTTGGAACCAAACAGACGCATGACGATCGCTAGATCCGGATCCGCCGACGCCCCGATCTCCCGCACCCCCACCGCGTCGTAGCCGGCGCGGCTGAAGGCATGTCCCTCCGCTGCAAGCACGCGCGCACGCATATCCATGCGGTCCAGTTCGGCGGGGATACGCAGCTGCCGTTCGGGGCTGGGCCTTACTCCAGCGGAGTGAGCCGCCCGTTCAATCCCGGCCCTGCGGCG
Source organism: Actinobacteria bacterium 21-64-8 (assembly GCA_903970225.1). Lineage (GTDB taxonomy): Bacteria > Pseudomonadota > Alphaproteobacteria > Sphingomonadales > Sphingomonadaceae > Novosphingobium. Next base: position 14,112 of record CAJCHR010000228.1, read on the forward strand.
GGTACCTTCTCGCCGCTGTTCAAGGGCCGGCTGATCGGAGCGGCCGTGGCGATGGACTTCTGAACGGGAGCCTGCCCACTCGAAGCGAGATCAAGCCAGCCCACGACAAACGCAGCCCACTACAAGCGTGTGAGCGTTCTCCAGCCACGACTGCCGCGGCAATGATGCTCGCGCGAGATCAACTTTCCAGAAAGCGTCTTTGGTAATCGGCCTGTCGTTGGCGGATCTGCGCGTCGCGCTGCTCAGGCGAGGCTTTGCGGATCGCCTTTGGGAGCGCGCTATCCAGGTGATGCTCCGCGAGGATCCGCGCCGTCACATGCGGCGGTTTCCGGGCGTCGGGCGAGATGCCCTGCCAGCGCAAGCCCGCGGTGAACTCGTGAAGACCGGTGGTATCCAACCAGTTGTGCACGCCGGGATCGTTCGGCGCGATCACGAAGCTGACATTGCCGTCGGAGTCGGGTTCGAGCTGCGTGCCGTTCATCGACGTCAGGTGATCGCGGTATTCGAGCGAGCGGCCCCAGATGTCGTAGAGCACGATGCTGAAATACGACGCCTCGATCGGATCGAATCCGACGATCACGGCTTCTCCCGGCTTGAGCGCAAACCAGCCGTGACTGGTCATCTGGGTCAGCAGCCCCCCCGAAGGCCCGGTTCCGTGCGGCTGCGACAACACACCCGGCTGCGCATTGAGCACGAGCCGCGACCAGTAATAGGCAGGCGCAACGCCATCGCGCATTACCAGTGCGCAACGCGCGGCGAGTTCGTCGATCGTCAGCGGATCGCGCGAGGGTGCGTTGAGGCGTTCGACCCGCAGCGCGTTCGGCGTCTGAGCCCAGTCGTTCAGCGAATCGCGGATGAACAGGTACTGCGCATCCGGCGTAACCTGAATGTGATTGCTGCGCCCGTTCGCAGGGGTTTCGTCGAGCGTGATCACGAACGATCCGTCCGGCTCGCTGACGATATCCTTCTGGCCGAGCAGGCCGACGGTGATCGAGGTGTTGGTGTCGGCTACCAGTGTGTAGGACACGTCCGATGGCGTATTGGCATGACGCTTGCCGTGTACCACATAGTGGCCGCCATGGCGGATCGGGATGATGCGGTAAATGTTGTCGGGGTTCTCCTGGCCCCATTTGGACGCGGGCACCCGGTTCCCAAGCCAGTTCGCCGCGGGTGAATAGACCCGGTATACGCGCGGATAGTTCGCGTCCGAGTTCACCCCGAGTTGGATCGAACGCATCGCAAAGCTGTCGACATAGCCGGGGAACTGGCTCCAGACTTCCGCGCTGACGGTCTGGTCGGTTACGCGCGCGAAACCGGCGGCGGCGCGCTCCTTCGCCTGCTGCACATCGGGGCGCGCGAACAGCTCGACGGCCTTGGCATCGAGCCAGCGCTGGTCGGCGGTTGCGCAAGGATTGCTGCTCGAGAGGAAATATCCGTCAGTCACTTCGATGCTCCGTGAAATCGCCGGCAGCGCCGCGCGAAGGGGAGGTGTAAGCGCGAGAGCGCCCGCGCCGGCGATCACTTCGCGCCGTCCGATCTTCATGGCTTCGCCAGCCCGAAGCGTTTGGCATAGTCGGTGAACAGCCCCGCGACCCACGACTCCTCTACGCCCAGCGCCTCGTAGGAGTAAGGATAGCGCCCGTAGCGATCGACCGAGTTGCCGGGATCGGCCAGCCACGCCCCGACCCGCGCTTCGAACTCCGGCGTCGCGGGATGCCCGGCCCAGTCGTAGATCCTGCGGATGGTTTCGAGCGGCTGCGACGAGAGATCGCGAAAATTGATGTGCAGGATCCGCGGATCGTCGATCAATTCGCTGGCGAGCAGGCGGTCGAACGCGGCTTTCATGCTCAATGCGAAATTGCGTGCCCAGTCG
>CAJCHR010000229.1 GCA_903970225.1 Actinobacteria bacterium 21-64-8
TGCGCGGGGTCGGTGGGTATGTCGAGAACGCCAAGCGGCACGCCAAGTCGCTGAGCTGAAGGCGGCCCACATGACGCACGACGGCATGCGCCTGATCGAGGGCGGCGTGTTTGCGATGGGCTCCGATCGCGCTTATCCCGAGGAGGCGCCGGTTCGACAGGTGCGCGTCGATGCGTTCTGGATCGACATCGCTCCGGTTACGAACGCACAGTTCGCGCGGTTCGCCGCCGAGACCGGGCACGTGACGGTCGCGGAAATTGCGCCCGATCCGGCTGATTATCCGGGCATGGACCCGGCGATGGCGCGTGCCGGCTCGGCGGTGTTCCACAAGACCGCGGGGCCGGTCGACTTGTCGAACCCGCTCAACTGGTGGCGCTTCACTTTCGGCGCGGACTGGCGCCATCCGCTCGGGCCCGCGAGCGATATCGAGGGTCTCGCTGATCATCCCGTGGTGCACGTCGCCTATGCCGATGCAGAGGCTTACGCGCGCTGGTCGGGCAAGGCGTTGCCCACCGAGGCAGAGTGGGAATACGCAGCGCGGGGCGGGCTCGACGGCGCGGATTATGCGTGGGGAAGCGAGCTCGCGCCCGGCGGCGTGCTGAAGGCGAACCACTGGCACGGGTTGTTCCCGTTCGCCAATCAGATGCCGGACGGCTGGGAGCGCACTTCGCCGGTCGGGAGCTTTCCGGCCGGCGGCTATGGCCTTTACGACATGATCGGCAACGTCTGGGAATGGACCTGCGACTGGTACGGCGAACCCAGAACCGGCGCGAAGAAGAAGGGTGGGTGCTGCACCATCGCCAATCCGCGTGGTGTCACGCGCAAGAAGAGCATCGATCCCGGCAGCGGCGAACCGCGCAAGGTGCTCAAGGGCGGCTCACACTTGTGCGCCCCCAATTATTGCCAGCGCTATCGCCCGGCGGCGAGGCATCCCGAGACCGTCGAGACGTCGACCGGGCATATCGGGTTTCGCTGTGTGGTGCGCGCGTAACGGGGCCGCCGGCTCGCTACTTCACCGGCAGTTGCAGCGCGCCGAGCGTGATCGTCAGCGATCGCAGCGTGCCGTCGTAGGCGGACGGCACCTGGTAATCGTCGCTGATGGTCGTGCCGGTGTCGTGGCCGACCACCGCATCCTCGGGCGCGAACTTGAACGGCACGGTGCTGTCGATGTGCCCGCGCGCGACGTCCTTGCCGTCGACCTGCAGCACGGCGAGCCCGCCCTTGGCGAAGCCGGGCGCGTCGGTGGTGAAGGTCACGCCGACATGGTGATGCCCGGCCGCGACCGGCTGCGGCGCGGCGAGGCGGAACAGATCCGTGTCGCGATCGGTGCCGCGATAGAGGAACGTCGGCACGCCTTTGAGCACCACGAAGCCCCAGCCAGATGCGCGGCCGCCTTGCGTGACCAGCACGCCGTTGCTGCCGCCCGTCGGCGCATCGATATCGGCCTCGATCGCCCATGAGCGGTTGTTGATGCTCGGGAACGCGCCTTCGGGATAGCGCGCCGACGACGGGTAATACGTGTAGCTTCCCGGCGCGACGATATCCGGCCGGACGCCCGGCAGCAGCGCCTGCAGCGTGTTGGTAAACAGCGGGAGCACGTGATTGCGCCGCCCCTCGGATTGGAACAGCGCCTGCAGTTCCTGGAGCTTTGCCGGATTGCGCGCGGAGACGTCCTGCGTCTGCGAGAAGTCATGCGTCAGGTCGAACAGCTGCCACGGCTCGTTCAGCAGCGGGGAAACCCCGCCCGGCTCGCCCGCTTCGGAGACTTTCGCCGATGCGATCCAGCCGTCGTGGTAGATCGCGGCGTTGCCCATGATCTCGAAGTATTGCGTAGTGTGGCGCGAGAGAGCCTTGGGGTCCGCGAAGGTCTGGGTGAAGCTGGTGCCGTCGAACGCGCTCTGGGTGAAGCCGTTCAGGCTCGCGGGCGGGGTGATCCCGGCCGCGTCGAGCACGGTGGGCAGGATGTCGGTCACGTCCGCGAACTGGCTGCGCACGCCGCGCGCCTTGATCCGCGCGGGCCACGAGACGACCAGCCCGTTGGTCATGCCGCCCAGATGCGAGGCAACCGCCTTGTAGTACGGCAGCGGTGTGTCCATCGCCAATGCCCAGCCGACCGCGCCGACCGCATAGCTGTTGGGTCCGCCGATCTCGTCGATGTGGGTCAGCGCGTGCTGCAGTTCCTCGGCCGAGTTGGCGTGGCCGCTGACCTTGCTCTGATAGTCATAGGTGCCGATCTGGCCGCCTTCGCCGGACGAGCCGTTGTCGCCCTGGATGTAGATCACCAGCGTGTTGTCGAGCTGGCCCGATTGCCTGAGTTCGCCGATCACGCGGCCGATCTGGCTGTCGCAGTACGACAGCATCGCCGCGTAAGCCTCCATGTAGCGCGCGGCGACGCGCTTCTCGTCGGGCGTGAGGGCGGCCCACGGTTTCACGTTGGCGGGCAGCGGCGCCAGGTGCGTGTCTGCTGGAATGATCCCCAGCTGCTTTTGTCGCGCGAAGATCTGGGCGCGCAGCACGTCCCATCCAGCGTCGAACTGGCCCTTGAACTTGGCGATCCAGTCGGCCGGCGCCTGGATCGGTGCGTGCGCGGTGCCCGGAGCGTAATAGAGCAGGAACGGGCGATTGCTCTTGGCCACGCGCTGGAGCCGCAGCCACTGGATTGCATGGTCCGCCAGGTCGCGATCGAGGATGTAGCCGTCCTGCTTGGGTGGCTCGATCGCGGTGTTGTTCTCGATCAGCGCGGGGAAGAACTGGTTGGTCAGCCCACCATTGAACCCGTAGAAATAGCGAAAGCCCAAGCCGCTTGCCCACTGGTCGAACGGGCCGAGCGGGCCTTGTTGCCAGGTCGGTACGTTGTGGTTCTTGCCGAACATCGCCGTGTCGTATCCGGCGGCGGACAGGATCTGGCCGATCGTGGCCGCGCTCTTGGGCAGCACCGAGTTGTACCCCGGCTCGGGCCGCGCGATGTCGGCGACGTTGCCGAAACCGACCGCATGATGATTGCGCCCGGTCAGCAGCGCCGCGCGTGTCGAGGAGCAGATCGCGGTGGTGTGAAAGTTGTTGTAGCGCAGGCCATCGGCGGCGAGCGCATCGAACGTGGGCGTCGGGATCAGGCCGCCGAACGTGCTGCTCGCAGCGAAGCCGACATCGTCGGTCATGACGATCAGGACGTTGGGCGCGCCGGCGGGCGGAGACGGTAGCGCTGGATAACCGGTCTGCGCGGCTGTCTGCGCCAGCCCCGACGTGCTGCTCAGCGCGAGCGCAAGCGTGGTGGTGAGTGCCCGTGTCAGCCCGCGCGCCATGATCTTTCCCCTCATCGATCCCGTCTCGTGGACGGCTCACCCGGGAAGGCTATGGGCGCAATGAAGAAAAGCCAACTGGCCTGATAGAGATTTATTCGGGCTCGGCAAAAATCCACGCGGCAAAGTCGATCCGGCGCGGGCCCCCCGAGCCGCGCCGGATCGCGCCAGCCTCAAAGGTCGGCGTAAAGCGTCTCGTCGTGGATCAGGATGCGGTTGAGCAGGCGCGGATAGTCGCCGTAATTGCGCACCGCGTAATGCACCGCCGCACGGTTGTCCCAGAACGCGACCGAGCCCGGCTGCCACGAGAAGCGCGCCTGGAATTCGGGGCGCTTGTACTGGCGCAGCACTTCGAGGAGCAGCGCATTGCTCTCGGCCAGGTCAACGCCGAGGAACTGCGGCTTCTGCGAGAAATTAACCCAGAGGGTCTTCTTGCCGGTCTCACGATGCGTGCGCACCGCTTTGTGCGCCACGATCGGATATTCATGGCCGAGCTTGTTCAACGACTCGGTGAAGTCGTGGATCACGTGCAGGCTCTCGAGCTTTTCCTTCAGCGGCGCCGAAAGACCCTCGAAAGCAAGGTTTGCATCGACCCAGATGGTGTCGCCGCCCACGGGCGGAAGATCGACCGCGCGCAGCACCGCGCCCCACGCCGGGACCAAGCGCCAGCTCGTGTCCGAGTGGTAGTAGTCGCCGGCGCCGATCACGTCCTTGAGGTAATCGGGCTGCTCGGCTTCGCGGAAGCGCTCGCGCGCCTCGACTGCCGAGATCTTGTGGATGGGCACGATGTTGGTGTCGCTGGTCGCGCTCGGGTAATCGTATAGCGGACCGAACTGCGCGGCGAAAGCGGCGTGGCTCTGCTCGTTAAGGTCCTGGTCGCGGAAGAACACGACCTTGTACTGCAGCACCGCGGCCTTGATCGCGTCGCGCTGCTCGGTGCTCAGCGGCTTGCTGATGTCGACGCCGCTGATCTCGGCGCCGATCGTCGGCTGCACGGCGCGGACGGCGATCGGCGAGGTTGCCGAATATGTGTCGGTATAGGCGTTTGCGGTGCTCATCGGGGGACCTCTCGGGACATTATGAACTTCGGTGCTGGTTCATGCGTCCGCGAAACCACCCGGTCGTGCGAGAATCTCGCATAAGCTGCCGACTATTACTGATAACCGGTCAGTTCAGCGGGCGATCCGGCAAAGTACTCGCGAAGATCGGGCGCTCGGTGACGCCGCTTCGCCATGCCGTGAGCGGGGCCAGATCGAGACCCAGACCGCCGAGCCGAAATTCGACATAATCCAGCGCGCTGATCGCGGTGATCGCGCTCAGCGTGAGTTCGGTGGAAAGCTCGCCGGCCAGTTCGCGCGCGCCTACCGTTATCGTGTCCGACCAGCGCGCGAGCCAGAACGCGGAGAGGTGATCCTCAGGCCGGCGCAGCTCCATCGCCGCGCTGAACGCCGCATCGATGATGCCGTTCGCCAGCGCGTGGCGGCGCAGTTCGGCATTGCGCGCCTCGGGCTCGCGCGGGATCAGCCGATCGCCGCCCGCCGCGTTGTCGAGCCAATCTAGGATCACCAGGCTGTCGTAGATCACCGTGCCATCATCGAGCGCCAGCGCGGGAATCTTGCCGAGCGGATTGACCGCGCGAAATCCCTCGTCCTCGGTCGCGGCGGTTTGGATGATCTGGACGCGATCGGCGAAACCAAGCTCGCTCAGCGCGATCCGAACCTTGCGGGCGTAAGGCGAGGTGGCACTGGCGAAAAGCTTCATGATCGTCTCCGACGTAAGGTAGGCAGGGCTGAATGAGCGCCGCGCTGCAAGCGGAAGATGGGCTCGGGCGGAAGCCCGCGATACATATCTACTGATCCGATTGAGTTTCCGCAGGCAGGCTCTAAGGCACCACTTTCGGACACGGCCATTGCGGCACGATGGAGAATTGCGAAATGGCCAGGCCGCAAGCCGGGGCGGAATTGCCGGTAGCGATCGTCGGCGCGGGATTCAGCGGCACCCTGCTGGCGATCAACCTGCTGCGCAACGGCATGCGCGTCGTGGTGATCGAGCGCGACGAGGCGCAGATCGCCAAGGGCCTCGCGTTCGGTACGCGGCGACCCGAGCACCTGCTCAACGTGCGCGCCTCGAACATGAGCGCATTTCCCGACGATACCGGGCATTTCCTGCGCTGGATGGGTTTTTCGGACGCCGAACAGGCGAACCGCTTCGTGCCCCGGCTCGCCTACGGGCATTACTTGCGCGAGCAGCTGCTCGATGCGCTGGCCGCAGCGCCGGGCCGCGCGGACGTGCGCCAGGGCGAGGCGGTGAGCGCCAGTTTCGCCCCCGATGCGGTGACACTGACGCTGGCGAGCGGCGAGACGGTCCGCTGCCGCGGACTGGTGCTTGCGCTCGGCAACCTGCCGCCCTCGCGGCTCCCGCAACTCGCCGATCTGCCGGGCGACCTCCATATCCGCAACCCGTGGCAGCCGGGCGCGATCGAGGGGCTTGGCGACGACGACCACGTCGTCCTGCTCGGCAGCGGGCTGACGACAGTCGATGTCGTGCTCGCGCTCGATGCGGCGGGCTTTCGCGGACGTATCACCGCGCTGTCGCGGCGCGGGCTCAAGCCGCATGGTCATGCCGAAAGCGGGCCGGCCGTCGGGGCGGTGGCGCGGCCTGCCGCACGCGGTTCGCAGCTGGTTCGCGAGGTGCGCGCACGCGCGGCCGAGATCGGCTGGCGCGCGGCAATCGACGAATTGCGGCCGCACACCCAGGACCTGTGGCGTGGCCATGACGAGAGCGCCCAGCGTCGCCTGCTGCGCCATCTGCGGCCGTATTGGGACATCCACCGCCACCGGCTGGCTCCCCCAGCTGCCGCGCGGATCGCGGCTCTGGAAGAGGAGGGACGGCTGCGTTTTGTCGCGGGCAAAGTGACCGGCGCCGAAGCGTCCGATGGCGCCGCGCGGATCAGCTGGCGCGCTCGTCGCAGCGATCGGATCGAGACGGTAACTGCGCAGCGGATCATCAGCTGCATCGGCCCGGAAGGCGACATCACGCGCAGCCACGATCCCCTGCTGCGCGATCTGATCGAGCAAGGCCGGGTCCGTCCTGACGCGCATCGCCTCGGCCTCGATGTGGACGCTGCGGGCCATGTTCGCGATGCAGGCGGAGAGCCGCAGAATCAGCTGTTCGCCGCCGGCCCGCTGACCAAGGGCGAGGGGTGGGAGATCGTGGCCGTGCCCGATATCCGCCGCCAGGTGTGGAGCCTCGCCCGCTACCTCGCCAACGCCCACTGGGTCGGCGGCGAGGGCCTCTAATCGCCTGCAACACAATCCAATTCTAATCGATTTCGTCTTTGCGAGCGCAGCGAAGCAATCCAGGGCCCAGCCAAGCCGCTCTGGATTGCTTCGCCGGCTTCGCCTCCTCGCAATGACGAAGTTTGGTAACCTTCGTACGCGCCGTTCAGGCGTCGACCTTCGCGGTCACTTCGGGAAGCTGCGCGAGGATCACGTCGCTCTCGGTGCGCACCAGCCAGTCGGGGCTGACGTCGAGCCAGCGGACCGTGCCGCCCTGGTCGATCACCAGCACCGCAGGCTGATCGATCTCATAGCTGTTGGTGCCAAGCTTCGCACCGATCCAGTCCGCGCCAGGCGCTGGCTCGGGGCGATCGTCAGGGAGGAACGTGATGCCAAGCGCGCGGCCCAGCGCGTAATCGGGATCGGCCGCGACCGGGAAACCCAGGCCATGCCGGTCGATGATGCCCCGATCGACAGGGTTCTGCGCGCTGACCGCCACCAACGGAATGTCCGCCTCGCGCAGCGCCGGCCACAGCGTCTCGTTGTAATAGGGTAGCGCGAGGTTACACGCGGGACACCCGGCGAACCGGAAGAACACCAGCACCGCAGGGCCGTTCGCGGTGAGCCCGTCGCGGGTCAGCGCGTTGCCGTCCTGATCGATGACGGTGAAATCGGGCGCAATGTCTCCCGCCTTGGGGAATTTCGACGCGTCGAACCGCTCGACCAGCACGCGGCGCGCACCGGCATTGCGCTCGAGCTGCTCGGGCTGCCACGTCCGGTCGCGCTCTGCCTGGAGTTCGCCAAAGCGCTGCGTCAGGGTCTTGGTGCTCATTTTTGTCCATCCTCATCCGGGTCGCGGACAAGGCTACGCCGCCCCGCCGCGCCAGGGACAACGAGAACCGGCGGACGATCGATGAGACTTGGCAATAGGTGCGGCTGGCGCCGCAGAACGGCGCGTTACAGCGCGGCCACTGTCTCCCGCGCCAGTTCGGCCAGCCGGTTGGTCGCATTCGCCAAGGTCGGCGCGGTCTGGAGGATGCACGAGACTTCGGGCAGCGGCGGCAGGCCGGGGGCCTCGTGCGGCTCGTCGGCCAGGAACAGCCGGGTGCGGCAGGTGACCCCGAGGCCGGCGGTGACCGCGGCGCGCAAGGTCGTCAGGTTCGGGGTCTCCACCGTGATCCGGTAAGGACGGCCGGCGTCCTCGAGCGCGCGGATCGCGGCTTCGCGGAACCGGCACGGCGGCTCGAGCACGGCGATCGGCATCGTTGGCAGGCTGAACAGCTCGGCCTTTCCGTACCAGGACATCGGCGCGGTCGCGATCGCGTGCGGATCGTTCTTGCCCGCAAAACCGAGCACGATGTCGAGCTGGCGGTGTTCGAGCAGCGAGAGCAGCTCGGCGGTGCCGGCGATGCGCGAATAAATCAGTGCCTCGGGGTGGAGCTCGGCGAAATGCGCGAGCAGGCCCGACAGCAGCGTCTCGGCGAAGTCCTGGACCATGCCGATCCGCGCGGGCCCGGCGAACTCGCCCGCGCTGACCGCAGCAACCGCTTCGTCGTGCAATGTTAGCACCTTGCGTGCGTAATCGAGCAGCAACTCGCCAGCCGGGGTCAGCGAAAGCCGCCGACCGTCGCGGTGGAACAGCGATTGCTGCAGCAGCTCCTCGAGCCGCTTGATCTGCAGGCTCAGCGCCGACTGGGTGACGAACACGCGCTCGGACGCGTTGAGCATCGAGCCGGTCTCGACGATCGCGACGAAGCTTCGCAGCAGGTTGGTGGGCAGGTTGACGGGCATGTCGCCATCTTTCGCGCAAAGGTGAGGGAAGGCGTGGTGCGGTCGCGCAGCCTTGCCACGGCACCTATTATCAATCAAAATAGTAGAGATTACCACTGCGAAAGCAATTCTATCCGTGGCCAGCGGCCACTAATTTCGGCTTGTTTTTCAACCGTCTTAGCCATGGAATGACGAAATCTGGCCCGCCTATGAGCAGCGCTGATAGCCGGGTAGGAAAACTCAATTGAGTTGGTAGAGTTGAACGTGTTGGCTCCTCGCAACGATCCGAGCGAGTCTGCAAATGTACGCATTGAAGCCCATTCTGAAGAAGGCCGGCCGGTCGCGCTGGCTCTCGCCGCTGCTATTCCTGCTGGTCTGGGAACTGGGCTCGCGCACCGGGGTGATCCCGGAGCACACGCTCGCGGCGCCGTCCGCCGTGCTCGCGACGCTCTATGACATGATCCGCTCGGGCGAACTGCCGCAGAACCTGCTGGTCTCCACGATGCGCGTCGGCATCGGCCTCGCGATCGGCATCACGGTGGGCACCGTGCTCGCGCTGATCGCCGGGCTGTCGCGGCCGGGTGAGGCGGCGGTCGATCCGCTGATGCAGATCAAGCGCACGATCCCGACGCTGGCGCTGACCCCGCTGTTCATCGTCTGGTTCGGCATCGGCGAGACGCCCAAGATCGGGCTGATCGCGTTCGCCTCGACGTTCCCGATCTACCTCAACCTCTACAGCGGCATCCGCGGTGTGGACGTGCGGCTGATCGAAGGTGCGCGCACGTTGGGCCTGAGCCGCGCCGAGCTGATCTGGCACGTGATCCTGCCCGGCGCGCTGCCCTCGCTGCTGGTCGGCCTGCGCTATTCGCTGTCGATCGCGATCCTCGTGCTGGTCGTCGCCGAGCAGATCAACGCCTCGGCGGGGTTGGGCTACCTGATCAACAACGCGCGCGACTTCCTGCGTACCGACATCATCGTGGTGTGCCTGATGGTCTACGCCGCGCTGGGCCTCAGCGCCGACTGGCTGGTTCGCGCGATCGAGACGCGGGCGCTCGTCTGGCGCCCCAGCAACGTCGCCCAATGATCCCTGAAGTGACGCTCTCAAAAGGATTTTCCATGGACGCGCGCCTCACGTTTATTCACGATCA
>CAJCHR010000230.1 GCA_903970225.1 Actinobacteria bacterium 21-64-8
CGAAGGATCAGCTCTCGAAGATGTGGGTCCTGCGCCGCATCCTCATGCAGATGGGCACGATCGACGCGATGGAGTTCCTGCTCGACAAGATGAAGGACTCCAAGTCCAACGAGGACTTCTTCGCGACGATGAACCAGTAAACGAAGCTCCCCTCCCGCAAGCGGGAGGGGAATAGGTTGCGCAAACTTCCCATCGCCCGATCCCCCTGCCATGGTTGCGCCATGGACGAACTTCTACTTCTCTCTGGAATCGCTGGCACGCCGATGAGCATCGGCGGCATCTGGGACCAGATCCTCGTCGACTTCGGCGATCTCGGCAAACCCTCGGCCTGGGCTGCGCTTGTACAAGTGCTGATGATCGACGTGGTGCTCGCGGGCGATAACGCGATTGTGGTCGGCGCGCTCGCGGCCGGGCTCACCCCGGCGCAGCGCCGCAAGGTCATCGCGATCGGCGTGATCGCGGCGCTGGTGCTGCGGATCATCTTTGCCCTGATGGTGACATGGCTACTGGGCTTCGTCGGCCTCGCGCTGGCGGGCGGCCTGTTGCTGCTGTTCGTCGCGTGGAAGATGTACCGCGAACTTCGCGCGCCGCACCACGAGTCGTCCGCAGGCGTCACCGTCGCGAAGAGCTTCCTCGCCGCCGTGGTATCAGTCGCGATCGCCGACGTGTCGATGAGCCTCGACAACGTGCTCGCCGTCGCGGGCGCCGCGCGCGCGCATCCGGGAATCCTGATCGTCGGTCTGGTCTTCGCGGTCGCCCTGATGGGTCTCGCCGCGAATGTCATCGCCCGCTACATCGAGCGCTATCGCTGGATCGCCTGGATCGGCCTGACGGTGATCGTCTACGTCGCCGGCAAGATGATCTGGCAAGGCTGGCACGATGTGGCGCCGCACGTGATGTGACGTGCAGGCAGCGTCATTCGTTGATCGCCCAAGCGTTGAACACCGCGAGCTGCGCAGCGAAAGCGCGCTGGTAGGCTGGCCGCGCTTCCGCTCTGGCAACATAGGCCAACAGATTCGGATATGCGTTCAGGATGCCTGATCGGCTCAACCTGCGAAGCACAGTGACCATCATCAGGTCGCCGGCGCTGAAGAGGCCGTCGAGCCAGTCCGCATCGCCCAGCTGAAGGGAGAGCGCGCGCAATCGGACGGCAACGCTTTCGTCTAAAGCGGGCAGGCGAGCCTCGTACCAGGGCTTCTCGCGTTCGAACAACGTCGCCATGGCGCGTTCGACGATCGGCGGCTCCACTGTGCTCAGCGCGGCAAACATCCACGCGATTGCGCGTGCCCGGGCGTCCGCATCATCCGGCAGCAGGCCTGAATGGCGCTCTGCGATATGGAGCACGATCGCGCCCGATTCGAACAGGACGAGGTCACCTTCCTCGTAAGTCGGAATCTGTCCGAAAGGATGCAGGCTCAGGTGAGCGGGCTGCTTCATCTGATCGAACGACACGAGGCGCACGTCGTACGGCTGGCCCACTTCCTCCAGCGCCCAGCGAACGCGCATGTCGCGCGCCAGCCCCCTGCCCCGATCGGGCGACCGCTCGAAGGCGGTGATCGTGGGGATCATGGGACCAGCACCGTGGATCCGGTCGTCTCCCGCGCCTCCAACGCGCGGTGCGCGTCCGCGGCATCGGCCAGCTTATACCGCTGACCGATCTGCGCTTTCACCACCCCGCGCTCAATCCGCGTGAACAGCCGTGCGGCCGTGTGGGCGAGGTCTTCCGAGGTCACCGTATAGTCGGCCATCGTCGGCCTGCTCACATAGAGCGAGCCGCCGCGCATCAGATCGAGCAGCGCGATCGGCGGCACCGGTCCCGAGGCGTTGCCGTAGCTCACCAGCAGACCGCGCCGGGCCAGGCTGCCCAGCGACGCATCCCAGCTGGCCTTGCCGACGCCGTCATAGACGACCCGCACGCCTTTGCCGCCGGTGATGCCTTTCACTCTGGCGGCGAGGTCTTCGAAAGGATCAAACAGCACGTGCTCGGCCTCGACCTGCGCAGCTTTCGCGGCCGAACCGACATGCGCTACCACGATGACGCCCTTGTCGCGCAGCCACGGCACGAGGATCGATCCGACTCCGCCTGCCGCGGAATGCACCAGCGCGATATCGCCCGGCGACAGCGGCAGCATGTCTTCGGCGAGGTAGCAGGCGGTGAAGCCCTTGAGCATCGTCGCTGCGGCGTCTTCGCTGGAGACGTGGTCAGGGATATGCACCCCGCGCGCCGCCTCGATCGTACGGTGCGTGGCGTATGCGCCGGCTCCGTTGACGCAGCCGACGCGGTCGCCCAGCGCGAAACCTTGCACGCCTTCACCGATCGCGATGACGCGCCCGACGCTCTCGGCCCCGAGTACCAGTGGCAATGGCGCCTGATAGATGCCAGCGCGGAAATAGACGTCGATGAAGTTGAGCCCGATCGCCTCCTGTTCGAGCAGCAGCTGGCCCGGCCCCGGCCGGCCCGGATCGAAGCTTTCGCGTTCGATCACTTCGGGCCCGCCGTGCTGGCAAGCGATGAGGCGCCAGGCGTCTGTCACAGGTGCTCGGCGAAGAACGCGGTCGTCCGCTCGTCGGCAAGCCTGGCTGCATCCTCGACCCGGCGCTTGCCGAACTCGCTGGCGAAGCCGTGGTCGAGACCCTCGTAGTCCCAGATCGTCACCTTGGGGTGATCGTCCAGCCCGTCATGCATCGCCTTCTGCGCCTCTGCGGGCACGAAGCCATCGGCGGTCGGTACGTGCAGCGCGAGCGGCCTTGCGATCGCGTGCTTCTCGCCCAGCATCTGGTCGATCATCACGCCGTAGTAGCCGACCGAGGCATCGATATCGGTGCGCGTCG
>CAJCHR010000231.1 GCA_903970225.1 Actinobacteria bacterium 21-64-8
GTGGGGATAAGCCTTGTCGGTATCGGGCGGCACCTGATCGCCATCGCCAGCGGCATGTTCCGCCATCTGTGCGGAGGAAACCTCGAGGCTCACCGGATTCTCGCATGCATGGGCAATCTCGGCCATCCCCATCGAGAGGACAACTGAAAGGCAGGCCAGGAGAAGACGAAGTCGTCGCATATCGACGACGCCCGTAGCATCGATTGGCCGCAAAATCGAATTGCGAATCTCCTCTCACCCATGCGGTCCGAGACGAGATCGGGTGCTCGATCGAACCGCAAGCGACGGCGCAATGCGGCTCCACAATTACCCGGAGCGCTGGGCCGAACACTACGACGCCAACCCCGCCGGATCAGCTTTAGGCTATACGCCAGTACCTTCGTGCCTCAGGTCGACAGGTCGGAAAATCCCAACCATCAAACGCTGCACCCGGGATCACGCCGATGAACGGGGTCATCCGCTGATTCGGTCTTCAAGGTTGCTGTGCTGTGGCCGCTGAACTTAAAGAGGACCTTATGACTCGTCCGCTATTCCTGACCGGGCACTACCAGAACGCCTACGTCACGCACGATTTCGATTGTGCCCAGGCGACGCTTAATGCGCGCTTCGGCAAGGCCGAGTGGATCGTGTTCGAACCCGACATGGTCCTGAAGACCCCCGACGGTGACCGGGAGGCGAGCGTCAAGGCCGGACTGGCCTGGTACGGCGGTATGCAGATCGAGTTGATCCAACCGACCAGGGGCTGGAGTGCGCAGTACGACTCGATGCTGCCGGCCGATCGGTTCGATCGAAGTCCGCGCTTCCACCACATCGCGGTGCGCCGCGAGAGCGAGGCCGAGATGCGCCAGGAGATCGCTGAGCTTGGCCTGCCGCTGCTGTTCGAGGGTTCGGTGCCCGGGATGATGGTGTTCATCTACCTCGATGCACGTGAGGCGCTGGGGCACTACCTCGAGTACGTCTGGGCCACGCCCGAGGGCTGGCAGATGCAAGGCTGGCCTGACGGAAGGGCAATCGCCTAGAGTCTAGTCGCCACGCTCGTTCAGAAATCGCGCACGGGCTTCGCGCAGCAACTCGGTTTGGTTGAGCGTCGATCCGGCGGTGACGCCGCCGTCCACCACCATGACCTGTCCGGTGATGTGACTGGCGCGGTCGCTGGCGAGGAACACCAGCATGTTGGCGATGTCCGCGGGCTTGCCGGGCCGCTTGAGCGGCTGCTTGATCAGGCGGATCGGTTCGAGCTGCGCTTGCAGATCGGCAAACATGTCGGGTGGCAAGCCGGGTTCGACAAAACTGTTCATCGACGTCGGGATGCCGCCGGGAGCGATCGCATTCACCCGGATTGCGTATTCGCCAAGGTCCACCGCGACCGAACGCGTGAAATTGATGATGCCCGCCTTGGAGGCTCGATAGGCCGGGATCGCGAAGCCTGGATCGAGCGCGGCGATCGAGGTGGTGTTGACGATCGCGCCGCCGCCACGTGTCGCCATGTAGCGTGCAGCATATTGGGTACCCCACATCACGCTGGCGAGGTTGATCCGCAACACGCGCTCCAGATCGTCGAGCGGATCATCGAGAAAACGGTTGTGGAAGGCCCCGGTGATGCCGGCGTTGTTGAACATGATGTCGAGCGAGCCGAATTCCTCGACCGCGAAGTCGATCAGCGCACGCATGTCTTCGCGCTCGCCAACGTCGGTCCGGCGATATCTTGCCGCGTCGCCCAGCCGCGCGGCGAGGGCGCGTCCCTGCTCGTCGTCGAGATCGGCGATGACGACGCGGCCGCCCTCGGCGACCACCGCTTCGGCCGAGGCCGCGCCGATCCCTTTTGCGCCACCGGTGACGACCGCGACTTTCCCCTCGAGATCGCCGCGAGGTGTCACCAGACCGGCCGCCCCTCGGGCCAGCCGACGAACTCCCAGCCCTCGGGGCTCTTCCACGTGTATTCGACGTAATGGCCCAGGCTCTTGCGCCCATCGAGATAGATGAAGACCAGCGTCGGGATCTTGTCCTTGGTCGAAAGCGGGCCTTCGAACGCGAGCGGGAGGCCCAGTGCGGCGATTTCCTGACGCATCTCTGCCTCGCTCTCGCGGCGCAGCGAAATGTGATGGAAGCGCGGCACCGCGTCGGTCCGGTCATCGGGCAGCATCGAGACGTAGTGATCGACATATCCACCGACCGGCTGGATGATCTCGATGTTCAGCCCGCCTCCCCAAAAGTGTCCGACGCGGCACTGCAGCGGCTTGGGCCCCTCGAGTGTGTTGACCACCATGTCGGGATCCACCCGATCCCATTTCTCGACGCCGTACCGGTTGCCGACGATCTCGATCGCCTTGTCGAGATCGTGCGTGACGTAAGCATTCTGCATGTGGCCGCGGATGAACATGGCTCTCTCCTCAAACGGCTTCGCGTCGCCGGAACGTGATCGGCAGTTCGGCGATCGGGTGGGTGGCGATGGTCGGCACGAAGCGGATCTGGTCCAGTGGCACCAGCAGCTTGATGTCGGTGAGCTGACGGACGATCTCGCGCGCGGCGAGCTTGATCTCCATTCGCGCGAGCGCAGCGCCGATGCAGCGGTGCGCACCGGACCCGAACGACAGATGCCGCCCGACGTTCTCCCGCGTCATGTCGAACGTGCGAGGATCGGGAAACACGCTGTCGGTATCGTTGCCCGAGGCCCAGAGCAGCAGCAGATGCGCGCCTACAGGCAGCACGGTGCCACCCAGCTCGACCTCGCGCGTGGTCATCCGGGTGAGGCCGCGCGACGGCGGCTCCCAGCGCAACAGCTCCTCGACGAAGCGGTTCAGCCAGCGATCGTCGCCGGCGTGCGCATGAAGATCCTCCGCGACATCGTGCCGGGTGGCGAGCAGCACCAACAGGTGGCCGATCGCGGTGGCCGTGGTCTCGTTTCCAGCGATCAGCATTGCGCGGGTCAGCGAGACCACTTCGGAGAAGTTGAGCACGTCGTCCTCGCCCAACCTGGCGTGGACGAGGTCGGAGATCATGTCCTCGCGAGGGTTCGCCCAGCGATCTTCGATATGGCCGATGAGGAACCGCTGCAGTTCGGCGATCAGCATGGCGTTGGCCACCATATCGTCGTGACTCTGCATGCGGCTCTGCTGCGCGACGACCGCATAGGACCAATCGACAATCTTCTGCGGTTCGACGTCGCCAAGGCCCATTTGCTCACAGATGAACTGGATCGTGATCGGTGCTGCGATCTCGCGCACGCCATCGCAGGTGCCTCTGTTGGCGACCCCGGCGATGATGTCGCGCACGACCGCCTCGATCCTGGGCTCCAGCTCCTTGACCCGGTGCGCGGTGAAGGCGCTGTCCATCAGCTTGCGTATGCGGGTGTGATACGGCGGATCGGTCTTGATCGCATCGGGGAAGAAGCCGCCGCCGTGCTCCTTGAGGATCGCCTGGAACTCGTCCTGGAAGCCCTTGGCGGTCTGCGCCTTGTAGCCCTGCTCGGATGAAAAGGTGATCGGGTCGCTGGTGACGGTCTTGAGGTCGTCGTAGCGCGAGACCAGCCACATGTTGAGCTGCGGATCGTAGTGCACCGGATCGCGGTCGCGCAGCTCGCGGTAGTAGAAGTTGGGCCGCGCCTGGATCCGCGGATCGAGGATCGTGCCTTTGAGCGCGTC
>CAJCHR010000232.1 GCA_903970225.1 Actinobacteria bacterium 21-64-8
CATCGTGGCGGACTGGCTGGAAGACCGCTCTGGCCAGCTGGGTGAGCCACCCTCCAGTCCCGACCTCGACAAGGGATTGGGACCCACAACTGCCGACACTTCAGGATTGACTGATCTGACAATCCCCGCCGACGAGTTGCCCCGTCCCAGGGGCGGCCGGCCCAAGCTGCCGCGGTCCCGCGATTTCCGTTAAAAACCTGTCAACCTGTGACGCGGGTCACATCCTGTGCACGATCGTGTGACTAGGCTTCCCAAATCGAGCGCCTGTTACCACCAGGAGACGATTTGATGGACCATGTCATTGCGAGCGCCGGGCTGCGATTTCGCTACCTATGCGACCCATCGTCCATTCACGACCTGGACGCCCAGAAGATCCTGGACGACCTCTGCGAACCCGAGACCCGATATGCGCTATGCGGATGGTTCTCGAGGGTGTCACTGTCCGACTTCGATCATGTCGTTCTAGCTACGGATCGCGAGACCGGACGACATATCGCCATGCTGGTCGCCAATGACGGAGAGACGGCAAACGAGACCTATCTGGACCTGCGCGCTGCTTTCGTGATCGACGCAATGCGCGGCAGCAAGCTGATGCGGGGCCTTCTTGCCTTCACGATATCCCGCATCTCCTGCCTTGGCGAGGTGCCGCGGGTCATCGTCGCGCAGACATCGATCCCCGCCTGCTACAGCCTGTTGTTCCTGTTTTCCCGGAACATTCCCGGCGCGACAGTGTTCCCAGAACCGGAGGCGGCGGTTGTCAACTTCGGTCGGGCAGGTCTTGCCAGGCAAATCGCGCGGCATGCGGTCCCACATCTTGAATACGAGACCGGCACCGGCACGATCAAAGGAGCAAGGCTCAGGAACGCGACCTGCTTTGCCAGAACGAGCGAGGCCAACCCGCTTGTGGATGCCATGTTCGAGCGGAACCTCGGCAGTAGCGACCAGATGATGGTTGTCGTCGACATGCGTCACTGCGACGAAGCCACGATCGACGCCAAGACGACGAAGCTGGTTCGCTCGCGCTGGAAGATCCCCTTCCTGCCCACGCCCAGGATTACCCCAACGCCGGACGCGAGGGCCAGCAGACGTTAACCGCGTGACGTCTCCGGTCAGCGGTGTGGGCCCAGCAGGGCGTTCCAGCCATATGCGAGGAGAGCCAGCATCGATGCGGTCAGCAAGCTCTTCCAGAAGGCCCAATCCTCGCGGCTGACGAACTTCCCGGTTACGTCCTGAAGGCTGGCGCGGAAGGTATCCGCCTGGCTCGCAAGAGCCAGGGTGAAGCGGTCGGACATTGCGCGGAACGATGCGTCGAGCTCGGCATCGCGTGAGCCAAGTTTCTCGACGGCGGCGACGACATATCGCATCTGCTCCTCAAGACGCGCCAGGCGGTCGATAAGTTCATCGGTCATGGGCGGATTGGAAGTTGGGCTCGTCGTCATTAAAGGCCTCCTCGCTGTCTGGCATGGGTAGCAAGGGGTTGCCTTGTCTGTGGGGCGTCGCGCTCCCACGTGATCGGGTTTCTTGGTTCGGCTGAACGAGGCCGTTTCTTCGTCCCGGCCTGACGATCCGCAGGCGTCGCGCGCAGCCGCGGTCAGGGATGGCCGCAGGCCACCGCGCCGTTCGCGCGGCGCGCAGCGTCCTTGACGGCGGCGAGCACGGCGCCAGGCTCGGTCAGTGCGGGCAGCGTGCAGGGAGTGATCATGCGAGACACCGCACTGATGCAGATGGCGCTGGGGCTGACCCCGCCATGGACCGTGATCGGCAGCGATTTCGACGCCGAGGCGGGCCGGATCGACATCCAAATCGACTTCCCGGCCGGTAGCCGCTTTGCCTGCCCCAGTTGCGGCGCGGCCGGTTGTCCGCCCCACGACACCGAGCGGAAGTCCTGGCGCCACCTGAACTTCTTCCAGCATCAGGCCTACCTGAGCGCCCGCGTGCCGCGCGTGCGCTGCGACAAGTGCGGCATCCGCACCATCAGCGTGCCCTGGTCGCGGCCCGACAGCGGCTTCACCCTGCTGTTCGAGGCCATGGTGATGACGATGGTCTCGGCCATGCCGGTCAAAGCGGTGGCGCGCATGATCGGCGAGCACGACACAAGGCTATGGCGCGTGGTGCACCACTACGTCGATGCCGCCCGCGCGCGGCTCGATGCCTCGGATGTCACCCGCGTCGCCATCGACGAGACCGCGGCACAGCGCGGCCACAACTACATCACGCTGTGTGTCGATATCGACCAGTCCCGCGTGCTGTTCGCAACCGAGGGCCGCGACGCCAGCACCATCGCCGCCTTCGCCGATGATCTCGCCGCCCATGGCGGCGACCCCGAGGCGATCAGCGAGGTCTGCATCGACATGAGCGCGGCCTTCATCAAGGGCGTGGGCGAGAAACTGCCCAAGGCCGCGATCACGTTCGACAAGTTCCACGCCGTCAGGATCGTCAACGACGCCGTCGATCTGGTCCGCCGCGCCGAGCAGAAGCGCGAGAGCCTGCTGCGTGGCACGCGCTACATCTGGCTGCGCAATCCCGACAATCTGTCCGAACGGCAGCGCGAAACCCTCGACGAACTGCCAACGCGCCATCTCAAGACCGGGCGTGCATATCAGATCCGGCTCGCGTTCCAGGATCTCTACCGCCAGCCCACGGAGGCCGCCGTCGCCTACCTCAGGAAATGGTATTTCTGGGCAACCCATAGCAGGCTCGATCCGATGATCGAGGCCGCCCGGACCATCAAGCGTCACTGGGACGGCATCTTGCGCTGGTTCGACAGCAAAATCGCCAACGGACTGATCGAGGGAATCAACAGCCTCGTGCAAGCCGCCAAAGCAAAGGCTCGCGGCTATCGCTCAATGCGAAACCTCAAAGCCATGATCTATCTTCTCGCGGGGAAACTCGATCTGCGCCTACCCGCATGACGGCGTTACTACCCACTCCAAACGGCGAGGAACCTTTCAATTACCCACAACTGCGTCAGCCTCCGGCATTTGCCCGGCGCGAATCGGGTGTGATTCCTTGTCCGGCACCGATTCGGGAGCGGTGCGATGGACGACGGTCATGCTGCGTGGCTTGATGGCGAACTTTCTGCCTGCAACCTTGCTGACGCACGCCTTACTAGGCGGCTTCATAAGCTGCTAGGACAGATCGGAGGGGCGATGGGCCAGAGCATACCCTTTGCCTGCCAGGACTGGGCGAACGCCAAGGGAGCCTACCGCTTCCTGTCCAATGATCGGGTTAACGAGGCGG
>CAJCHR010000233.1 GCA_903970225.1 Actinobacteria bacterium 21-64-8
GGTTAGGTCAGAAGTGGTCATGAAAGCGTCCCCGTATTATCCCGAACTGGTGCGTAAGAGCTTAAACACGCCCGCCGTTGTTCGCAACCGCAACATGGCATCGGGCAGGTTTGGCTCATCCCGCGCTTACTTCTCCAGCGCAGCGACCCCGGGCAATTCCTTGCCTTCCATCCATTCGAGGAAGGCGCCGCCTGCGGTCGAAATATAGGTAAAATCGTCCGATACGCCCGCGAGGTTGAGCGCCGCAACGGTATCCCCGCCGCCCGCGACCGAGACCAGCGAACCTTCCTTGGTCAGCGCTGCGGCAGTCTTGGCCAGCGCGACGGTCGCGGCATCGAACGGCACCATCTCGAACGCGCCGAGCGGCCCGTTCCACACCAGCGTCTTGCAGGTCTTGAGCGCATCGCTCAGCGATTCGACCGCGGCCGGGCCGGCGTCGAGGATCATCTCGTCTTCGGCGACCTCGTGGACGTTGCACGTGCGCAAGCTCGGCGGATTGGCCATGAACTCCTTCGAGACGACCACTTCGTACGGGAGGTGCACCGTGCAGCCCGAGGCTTCGGCATTGGCCATGATCTCGTCGGCGACCGAGGCAAGGTCGTGCTCGCACAGCGACTTGCCGACCTTCACGCCGCGCGCGGCGAGGAACGTGTTGGCCATGCCGCCACCGATGATCAGGTGATCGACCAGGGTGACCAGATGCTTGAGCACGTCGAGTTTGGACGACACTTTCGCGCCGCCGACGACGGCCGCGACCGGCCGCTCTGGCTCGCCCAGCGCCTTCTCCAGCGCCTTGAGTTCGGCCTCCATCGACCGGCCCGCATACGCGGGCAGCACGTGTGCCAGGCCTTCGGTGGTGGCATGCGCGCGGTGCGCGGCGGAGAACGCGTCGTTGACGTAGAAGTCCGCGTTTTCGGCGATCAGCTTGACCAGCTCGGGATCGTTCTTTTCTTCGCCCTTCCAGAAGCGCGTGTTCTCGAGGATCGCGACGCCGCCGGGGCCGAGGATGCCGACCGCCTGCTTGACCACGTCGCCGTAGATCTCGGGGACGAACATGACCTCCTTGCCGATGACCTTCTCGACCGCGCCGACCACCATGCTCAGCGACTGGGTCGACGAGCGTTCGCCCTTGGGCCGGCCGAAGTGCGCGAGCAGCAGCACTTTGGCGCCCTTGGCGGTCAGATCGTTGATCGTCGGCAAAGCCGCGCGGATGCGGGTGTCGTCGGTGACCGCGCCGTCCTGCATCGGCAGGTTGAGATCGACCCGAACCAGCGCGACTTTGCCGGTCACGTCGCCAAGGTCGTCGAGCGTCTTGAATGCAGTCATGGTTTGCCCCCGATTTCCCCTCCCGCCCGCGGGAGGGGCCAGGGGAGGGCCTGTTGGTTTGAGGGTCGGCTACCGAACAGGCCCCCCCATCCCCTCCCGCAAGCGGGAGGGGGGTTTGTGGTGCGCCGACCTTGCGGTCGGCGCAGACGTCTTAGAGCGCCGCCATCGTCTTGGCGGTGTCGACCATGCGGTTCGAGAAACCCCACTCGTTGTCGTACCAGCTCAGCACGCGCACGAGCTTGCCCTCGAGCACCGAGGTCTCGAGGCTGTCGACCGTCGAGGACGCCGGGTCGTGGTTGAAGTCGATCGAGACCAGCGGCTCGTCGGTGTAAGCCAGCACACCCTTGAGCGGACCCTCGGCGGCCGCCTTGAGCAGCGCGTTGACTTCCTCGACCGACGTATCGCGCTTGGGCGTGAACGTCAGGTCGACCACCGAGACGTTCGGGGTCGGCACGCGGATCGACGATCCGTCGAGCTTGCCCTTGAGCTCGGGGAGCACCTCGCCCACCGCGACGGCCGCGCCGGTCGAGGTCGGGATCATGTTCACCGCCGCCGCGCGCGCGCGGCGCGGATCGGCGTGGATCTGGTCGAGGATCTTCTGATCGTTGGTGTAGCTGTGGATCGTGGTCATCAGGCCGCGCTCGATCCCGATGCCTTCGTGCAGCACTTTCGCGAGCGGGGCGAGGCAGTTGGTGGTGCACGATGCGTTCGAGACGATCGTGTGCTCGGCGGTCAGCTTGTCCTCGTTGACGCCGAACACGACGGTGAGGTCGACGCCCTTCGCCGGCGCCGAGATCAGCACCTTCTTGGCGCCCGCATCGATGTGCTTCTGGCCGCCCGCGCGGTTGGTGAAGAAGCCCGTGCATTCCAGCGCGATTTCGATGCCGTCGGCCGAGTGCGGCAGGTTGGCGGGATCACGCTCGGCGGTAACCTTGATGGTCTTGCCGTTGATGATCAGATCGGTGCCGCTGACTTCGACGGTGCCCGGGAACGGCCCGTGCACCGAATCGCGCTTGAACAGCAGCGCGTTCGCCTTGGCGTCGGCAAGGTCGTTGATCGAAACGAGTTCGAGCCCGCAGTCCGGGTTCTCGATGATAGCCCGGGCGACGTTGCGCCCGATGCGCCCGAAACCGTTGATCATCACCTTGGTCGCCATGAATTGTAACTCCTATTGCCCCAGTTTTTCGCGAATTTGCGGAACGATGGCCTCCACCGTGAGGCCAAAGTGCTTGAACAGATCCTCAGCCTTGCCGGAAGCGCCGAAGGTGTTGACCCCGAATGTCAGCGAATGATCGCCGACATACTTTTGCCAGCCCAGCGTCACCCCCGCCTCGATCGACACCTTGAGAACGTCATTCGGCAGCAGATCGGCGATGTAAGCCTTGTCCTGCTCGTCGAACAGTTCGGTGCACGGGATCGAGACGACGTCGGTGCCGATGCCTTCACCCTCGAGGGCCTTGGCGACGTCGACTGCGAGCGACACTTCCGAGCCCGTCGCCACGATCACCAGCTTGCGCGGCGCCTCGGCAGCCTTGAGGCGGTACCCGCCCTTGGCGCTCAGGTTGCCGCCCGAAGTGCGCAATTGCGGCAGGTTCTGCCGGCTCAGCACCATCACCGTCGGCCGCTCGCGGTTCTGGACTGCGAGCAGCCAGCACTCGGCGGTCTCGATCACGTCGGCGGGACGCATGACATTGAGCTCCGGGATCATCCGCAGCGACATCACGTGCTCGACCGGCTGGTGAGTCGGGCCGTCTTCGCCCACGCCGATGCTGTCGTGAGTCATCACGAACACAACGCCCACGCGCTGGATCGCAGCGAGACGGATCGCATTGCGGCAATAGTCGGAGAACACCAGGAACGTGCCGCCGTAGGGAATGATGCCGCCGTGCAGCGCCATACCGTTCATCGCCGCGGCCATGCCGAACTCGCGAATGCCGTAATGGATGTAGCGGCCGCCATAGTTCGTCGCGTCGAGCGGCGGACCACTGACGGCCTTGGTCATCGTGTTGTTCGACGGCGTGAGGTCCGCCGAGCCGGCGATCATCCCGGGGACGATCGCAGTCAGTTGCTCGAGCGCCAGTTCGGACGACTTGCGCGTCGCGATGTTCTGCGATCCGCTGAGCCAGCCTTCGAACGTGGCCTTGGCGGCATCGAGCGAAGGCAGATCGCCATTGACGCGGCTCTTGAGAACCGCGCCCTTGGGATCGCTGGTGGCGCCGGTTTCCCACTCGGCACGAGCAGCCGCGCCCTTTTCCCCCAGCGAGCGCCAGTCCGAAAGGATATCGTCGGGGATCACGAAAGCCGGAGCAGTCCAGCCCAGGTTGATGCGCGTCGCGGCGACTTCGTCAGCGCCCAGCGCCGAGCCGTGCACGCCGTGCGTACCCTGCTTGTTCGGCGCGCCCTTGCCGATGATCGTGCGGCAAACCACCAGCGAGGGACGCGGATCGATTGCCGCCGACTGCAGAGCGCGGTCGATATCGGCGTAATCATGCCCGTCGCATTGCTCGACATGCCAGCCGAACGCCTTGTACCGCGCCGGGATATCCTCGTTGCGGGAAAGCTCGGTCGATCCGTCGATGGTGATGCGGTTGTCGTCGTACAGGACGTTGAGATGGCCAAGCTTCAGGTGCCCGGCGAGGCCGATCGCCTCGTGGTTGATGCCCTCCATCAGGCACCCGTCGCCGGCGATCACCCATGTCTTGTGATTGACCAGCGCATCGCCGAACTCGGCGTTCAGGTGCCGCTCCGCGATCGCCATGCCGACTGCCATCGCCAGACCCTGACCGAGCGGGCCGGTCGTGGCTTCGACGCCCGCGATCAGATGGTTCTCTGGGTGTCCGGCACAGACGCTGTCGAGCTGTCGGAGCTTCTCGATGTCCTCGATCGTCGGCGAATCGTAGCCGCTTAGATAGAGCAACGAGTAAAGCAGGATGGATCCGTGCCCGGCCGACAACACGAACCGGTCGCGATCGGGCCACTTGGGCGCCTTGGGATCGAATTTCAAATAGCGCGAGTAAAGCACCGTCGCCACGTCGGCCATGCCCATCGGCATACCCGGGTGACCGTTGCCGGCCTTTTGAACCGCATCCATCGCGAGCGCACGGATGGCATTGGCCATGGGCGCAAGGCGAACGTAATCGAGGCTCATGCGGAATGCTCCGGAAACGGGGCGGACGATTCGACTGCCGCCCTCTTAGGGAAGGGGAATGTTGCGTCAAGCGCACCGGAACCCGCTTGGTTCCGGGTTTCCGGCATGCCGATGCTGCGCTGCGGCAAGCCTTGCAATCAAGAGGAACTGTTGTAGCCGCCAGTGATGACTGCCGGGATCCACCCTGACGCCAACGCGCGCATCGACGCCGCGCTGGCGCGCATCGAGCGAGCCGCAGCGTCGCTGAGCGAAGCACACGGCGGACTCCAGCAACGCCATGTTCGGCTGCGCGACGAAGTGGCGGGCGTGCTCGCCGATCTCGACGCATTGATCGCAGACCGCGCGGAAGCGGCACCACAAGATGGGATGGGCGAATGAGCAACGTTACGCTCACCATCGGCGGCCGCAATTTTTCCGTCGCCTGTACCACAGGCGAGGAGGCGCATGTCGAAGCGCTCGGCCGGGCAATCGATGCCAAGGTTGTCGCGGTCGATGGCGCGGCAGGGGAGAGCGAATCGCGGATGTTGCTGTTCGCCGCGCTGATGCTCGCCGACGAATTGTCCGAACGCGGGCCTTCGCTGGCCCTCGCCGCCACCGAACAGACCATCGCAATTGCCGAGCGGCTCGAAAAACTTGCCGCGACGCTTGAGGCTGCGGCCGCGGGCGCCTAGATAAGGCGATGACGGACCTGCCCGGCACGAGCCTTCGAAAATCCCTGAGGCTATAAGCAATCCTAGGGAGTTGTCTCTGGCGGGGCCCTGGTCCCGCACATATGGCTCCCACCTGACGAAGGTCGTCAGAGGATTTCCCGGTAACGACCCATGGTGGGCCCGTCACCCCCTCCCCTTCGAGGCATTTTTGTTGGAAGACAAACAAGCGCTGCGCGGCCGGATGCGAAAGCTCCGGCGCGAGACCGAGGCCGCCCTCCCCGCCGAAACCCGCGCACTGTTATTCAAGCGCCCACCCGCGCGGATAGCCGAGCTTGCGCCTGAGGGCAGCGTGGTCGGCATTTACGATGCGGTTAAGCCCGAGGCGCCGACCCGCTCCTATGCGCGCTGGTTTCACGAGAACGGTCGCCGCGTCGCGCTGCCGTGGTTTGCGAGCCGCGAGGCGCCAATGGAGTTCCGCGTCTGGGTCGATCCGTTCGATGAGAGTCTGCTGGAGCGCGACCCGTTTGGCGCATTCCAGCCGCGGGCCGATGCCGAACCGGCCGAACCGGGCCTCGTCTTCGTCCCCCTCCTCGCGTTCACTGCCGAAGGCGACCGTCTGGGCCAAGGCGGCGGGCATTATGACCGCTGGTACGCCGCGCATCCGCTGGTCCCGGCGATCGGCCTTGCCTGGGACGGCCAGCGCGTGGACAGTATCCCGCACGAAGACCACGATCACCGTCTCGATGCAGTGATCACGCCAACGCGGCTGTACGAGAGCACCTGAACCCATGCGCACCGAACCGACCTGGCGAATCCCGATTGGCGTGCTGCTGATCTGCGTGTGGATCGCCGTATACGGTGTTGCCGTCGCGCGCTGGCTTGCACCGTGGTTCACGGGCTGGCCGGTTCTGGCCCAGCTGCCGATTTATGTGGTTCTCGGCGTTATCTGGATATTGCCGCTTAAGCGCTTCCTGGCATGGATGGAGACCGGGCGCTGAGGGCAGAGTCCAGGTACCACTCTGCTTTTTGAGTACCTGGCAACAGCAAATCCCCAAGGTGGCGCGAGTGACGGGACTTGAACCCGCGACCTCCGGCGTGACAGGCCGGCGCTCTAACCAACTGAGCTACACCCGCATGACCTTGGCCTAAACCAGAGCCCTACGAAGCTTGCCGCCCCCTGGGGAGAGGCGCCCCTAAGGCAGGCTTTCCGGGGTGTCAACCGAGCAACTGACTGCAATGCCGGCTCTCAGCATTTCTCGTATTTCCAATGGCGTTTCTTCCCCTCGGCAAGCCACGCGATCGCTTGGGCAATGCGCTTGTCGCGAGTCGCGTCGGTCTTGGCCTCGGTGATCCACTCGAGGTATTCGCGGCGATGGGAGGGAGCGAACGCGTCGAAGACAGCTCGTGCCGCCGGTGTTTGCGCCAGCGCCTCGGCCAATGCCTCAGGCATCGGAATATCAGGTTTCGGGAGGCGGATGGCCGGCTTCCTGAGCGCCGTCCCCTCCTCAAGCACGCGCCTGCGCGCCTCCTGCAATTTCGTGATCAATTCGGCATCTCCGGGCAAATCGCTCAATTCGAGCAGCCGCCCATATTGCCCCATCGCATCGCCCTGCCGCCCGTCACCGTGAATCATGAACGCGCAGTGCGCCTTGAAAGCCGACATGCCAGCGACGTTCTTGCCCTGAACCAGGAAGTGCGGCCGGCTCCACTTCATATCCTCGATCGAGTCTGGCAAAGCTCGGTGCACGAGGGCACGCAGGTGGTGGAGGATAGGACGGGCGAATTCCGCTGCCTTGGCGATGTAGGCATCGACGCGCGGATCAGTCCCCATTCCCCGTTCCTCAGCTGGCCAGCAGCAGCACCGGCGTTTCGAGCAATTTCCTCACGGCCTGGACGAAGCTCGCCGCGTCCCAGCCATCGACCACCCGGTGGTCGCAGCTGATGGAGATGTTCATCAACTTGCGCTTGACGATCCGCTCGCCGCCCATGCCGTCCGAGACGAACATCGGCCGCTCGATGATCCGGTTGGGGCCGATGATCGCGACTTCGGGCCGGTTGATCACCGGCGTCGTCGCCAAGCCGCCCAATGGCCCGAGCGAGGTCACGGTGAGCGTCGAGCCCGACAGTTCTTCCTTCTTTGCCGTCCCATCGCGCGCCGCATTGGCGAGCCGCACGATCTCGGCCGCAAGCTGCCACAGATTGCGCGTATCGGCGTCACGGATCACGGGCACCATAAGACCCCCGGGCGTCTGTGTCGCAAGGCCGAGTTGCACGCCGCCATAGCGCGTGACCACGCCCGCCTCGTCGTCATAGCGCGCGTTTATCATCGGGAATGCGGGCAGCGCGCGGCAGATCGCGGTTATCAGCAGCGGCAGCAATGTAAGTTTGGGCTTGGATCCGCGGTTGTCGTTAAGCTGCGTACGCATCGTTTCGAGATCGGTGACGTCACACTCCTCGACATAGGAGAAGTGCGGGATGTTGCGCTTGGAAGCGGCCATGTTCTCGGCGATGCGGCGGCGCAGGCCAATGACCCGAACCTGCTCGTCCCCGCCGCGCTTGCCCGCGGGCGCGAACCCGCCGCCGGCATTGTAGGACAGGAACGCGTCGAGATCGGCATGGCGCACGCGGCCGTCCTCGGCGGGTTTGACCTCGGCGAGATCGATGCCGAGATCAGCCGCGCGCTTGCGCACGGCGGGAGAGGCCAGGGCCTTGGTGTTCGGGGTCACCGTCGGCACGCAGGCTTCGACAGGCTCAGCCTGAGCGGGCTTGGGTGGTGGCCCAGAGGC
>CAJCHR010000234.1 GCA_903970225.1 Actinobacteria bacterium 21-64-8
GCAGGCGCTCGCCGATCCGGCCTGCACGCTTGCGGTCTATAT
Source organism: Actinobacteria bacterium 21-64-8 (assembly GCA_903970225.1). Lineage (GTDB taxonomy): Bacteria > Pseudomonadota > Alphaproteobacteria > Sphingomonadales > Sphingomonadaceae > Novosphingobium. The sequence continues at coordinate 43 of CAJCHR010000234.1, forward strand.
GGGACGCGAGGCGGCGCCCGAACTCAGCCGCGCGCTGATCGCAGCGGGATTGCCGCCAGCCACGCCCGTGCTGGTCGCCTGCGATGTGTCGACCGCGCGCGAGCAGATGTTGCGCACCCGGCTCGATCTGCTTGCTCTGGTCACGCAAGCCTTTGCGGGCGATCGGCCGACCTTGATCCTGATCGGTGAAGCCATCGCGGAGGCCAGGGCCGGGATCACCGGCTGGCAGTCGTCGCCAGGCCAGGCCTTGATAGAGCCGACACCGCCAGTTCGTGGAACTGCTCCGCGTGTCTGCAGAACGCGGCGAACGTCGCCGATCCGCTGATGAACGAACAGGCGGCCTGCTCGCAGCCGGCCTCTGCGAAAGCGTGGAGCTTGTCGATCACTTCGGCGGGGTCACCGTCGCACTTGAGGCGCAAGGTCCGCGTGACCAGGCGGCCGGCGATCTCGTCGAGCCGTTCCCCGGCCTCGCGATAGGCCCGCGGCGACAGGCGCTGGCCCGCGGTATCGAGTTCGCTGGGGTGCCAGCAATCGGCGAAGCTTGCGGCGCGGCGCAGCGGGGCCCCATTCGCGCCAAGGCTGCCGATCCACAGCGGCACCCTCGGTCGCTGCCAGGGCGGCGGCTCGAACACGACCGGAGGCACATCGAACCAGCGGCCGTGATGCTCCACCGTGCCGCCCTGCCAGCAGGCCAGCATGACCTCGATCGCCTCGTTGGTGACTTCGCCTCGCTTTGCGAACAGGTGCCCCCGTCCCAGCGCCTGGAACTCGCGTTCGAGCCAGCCGACGCCGATGCCGAGGTCGATCCGCCCGCGCGAGAGCTGGTCGAGACTGGCGATGGTGCGCGCGGTCAGGACCGGGTCACGGTAAGGCACGACGAGCACGCCGGCGCCGATCCGGATCCGGCTGGTCCGCGCCGCGAGATGCGCCATCGCGACGGTGATCTCGGTCCAGCTCGGCTGATGCAGGTGATCCTCGGCGATGCCGAGGAGGTGATCGGAGAGCCACAGCCCCACCCAGCCCATCCCCTCGAACAGCGGCCCGGCGTCGAGCGCCTCAAGCATGTACGCGCCCTCATTGGGCAGGACGAGATCGAGCCGCATGCGCCGGCGTTCAGTGCAGCCGGGCGCGGGCGCGGAAGTTTGAGGGCGTGCAGCCGACGGCCTGGTGGAACGCGGCGGTAAACGCGCTCGGGCTGCTGAAGCCCAGCTTGGCGGCGAGCACCTTGAGCGGGTAGCGATCCTGCTTGAGCGCCTCCATCGCCCGGCGCATGCACACCTCGCTGACGTACTGGTGAAGCGTCAGGCCGGTCGTGGCCTTGAACGCGCGCATCAGATGGCGCGGGCTCAGCGAGCATTCGAACGCGATCTGGTCGATCGTCAGCCGCCGCTGCGAGCTTTCGTCCTCGACCAGATTGTGGATCCTCTGGAGCTGCCACGGCGCGAGTTGCCCCGGCCGCCGCTCGCCTTGCGAGCGCTCTACCCCGCGCCCGATCTCGACCGCGAGCGCCGAGACGAATGCCTCGGCCAGCTTGTCGGAGCCGGCGCGCGCTTCGGTGACTTCGTAAGCCAGCCGATCAAAGATCAGGCTGATCAGCGGGCTGCGCAGGCTGAGGCAGAGCAAGGTGTGCTCGTCGGTCCACTCCTCGATGCCGGTCGCGCGCTCGAAATATTCCGGGTGGAGGATGCAACTGACGATCACCGCCTCGCCGCGATCGAACGCCACGCTGACCGGCGAGGCCGGCGCGACCACCGACATCTGCATCGCCGGTACCGCCTGCGACACGCGCGGCACCCACCAGCCGAACGGACGTGGCCGTCCGGTGCCGGTGAGCAGTCGGCTGAGCATGTAGTTGTCGCGCTTGAACGTGAGGAGTTCGGGTTCGGTCCACGCGTAGCGGCGGACCTCGATCGTCCCCTCGGCCAGACGCAGCTCTCCGATGAGTTCTTCGCGCATGTGTGGTCCTCACCCGGCAGACGTCTCGTCTTTGTCACCGGCGTGCCGCGGGTTCCTCGCGGCGGCCGGCTCGTCCTGTTTACGCCATTCCAGAGCCGGGCAGATACCAATAATCGCCGGGTATGCGAAAGCGCGATGTCGGTTTTTCGATAGTCCGGCCGATCGCACGCGGCGGCGTCAGAACTTGTATTCCACGCGGAATCCGTACGTGCGCGGATCGGCGAACGAGGCGCCGTCGCCAAGCTCGCTTTCGAGCACGCTCTGCAGGTAATCGTGATTGGTCAGGTTCTTGCCCCAGACCACCACCCGCGTGCCCGGTAACGCAGCCGGCGCGAACGAGATCTCGGCATCGAGCAGGGCATAGGCGCCCTGGCGCACGCGGTTGCCGACATCGAAGCTCATGCCCGAGTTGTAGCTCGGCGTCACATTGAGCCCGAACGCGCCCACTTGAGTCTCGTGCTTCCACGACAGCGCGCCGTTGATCGTCCACTTGGGCGTGCGCAGGAGCGGATTGCCGCTCACGTCGATGGTGTTCTGCGCGTTGCCGAAGCCGGTGGGCTGGTAGACCACTGCATTGGGGAAGCTCTTGTATTTCGCGTGGAGGTATGTGCCGCTTACCGAAAGATTGAGTTCGGGGGTCGGCCTCAACCCCAGTGCAAACTCGAAACCGTTGATCCGCCCTGCAGCAGCGTTCTGGTAGAAGCTGTTGTTGGGCGGGCTGAAGCTGAAGATCTGGATGTCGTTGTATTCGTAATGGAAGCCGGCGATGCTGATGTCGAGAATGCTCGCAATGCGGCCCTTGTAGCCCGCTTCGTAAGCGATCACCGTTTCGGGACGGACCGTCGGGTTGATGCAGGATGCTTCCATGCAGCCATTGTTATAGATGTTTGAGGTGTCGATGTAGCCGCTCTTGAAGCCTTGCGAGTAACTTGCGTAGAACGTGTTGTCGTTGTCCGGCTTGTAGCGCAGCACCACCCGGGGCGTGAACTTGCTGAAGGTGTGCGAGCCGCGCGGATCGGGCTGCGGAGCCGGATAAGGCGGGACCGAAGGGATCGGCCCGACAATGCCCTGGCCATATGCCAATGCGGTCTCGGTAGAGTAACGGCCAGCGCCCGTGAGGGTCAGGCGATCGGTGATCGCGATATCGGCCTGGAGATAGCCCGCATAGCTTTTCTTGTTGTACTTCTCGGTAGACCCAAAGCTGTACGAACCCGTCGAGAACCCGTTCGGGTAGACCGAATAGGGCATGGCCCCGATATCGGCATAATAAGGATCGTAGCTCTCGGTCTTGTTCAGGAAGAACCCGCCGGCCGCGATCGTGACCGGCCCGATCTTCTCGGACGAGAAGTTCACCTCCTGGATGAAGTCGTGCTCGTTGATATGGAGGTAGAAGTCGACGATGTTGATCGGCGAGCCATCGGTATCGGCGACGTCGAACGCTTTGGTGTTGTTGTAGGCGGTCAAAGTGGTGATCGTGCCGAAGCCCGGCAGATCCAGCTTGCCGTGCGCGCTGAAGCCGTATGTGCGCGCCTGCGTGTCGGGCAGGATATTGGTCGAGAACGTGTGCGGCTGGGTCGCGATCGTCAGGTTCTGGCAGGCGTATCCGTTGTAAGGCGCCCCGCAGGGAAGGCTTGCCAGCCCAAGCGCGGTCGAATTGCCGTTCAGCATCGCGTTGCTGTAAACCCCGGTGTCGCGGTGGCTGGCATAGAAGCCCTCGAGCAGGATCGAGGCGTTGTCGGTCGCCTGCCACAGCAGCTTGGCGCGGAAGGAATGCGTGCGCAGACCTTTATCATAGCCGCCGCGCAGCAGATCGTGGTTGAAGCCGTCATGGTTGTGGTAAGCGCCTGACAGCTCGATCGCGACGGTATCGCCGAGCGGTCCGGTGACATAGCCTTTGGCGACCTTGTCGTTCCTGCTGCCGTATCCCGCCACGAGCTGCCCCGCCCAGGTGAAGGAAGGCGCCACCGTATCGATGATGATCGCGCCGCCGGCGGCGTTCTGCCCGTAAAGCGAACCTTGTGGGCCTTTGAGGATCTGCACCGATTGCACGTCGGGCAGGTCGAGGTTCATGCCCGACTGGCTCGCCTGATAGACCCCGTCGACGTACATCGCCACGTTCGGGCTGTCGCCGATGCCCGAGCCGTTCGACGAGATGCCGCGGATCGAAGGCAGCAGAAACGCACCGAAATACGGGATCGACACGCCGGGCGCGATGCGGCCGAGGTCAGTGGCGTTGGTGATCCCCGCGCTCGCCAGCTGCGCCGCATTGATCGCGGTGATCGAGATCGGCACGTCGCGCGCCAGCTCCTGCCGGCGCTGCGCGGTGACGACGATCTCGCCGGTGTCGGTCGACGCCGGCGCCGATGCCTCTGCCGAAGATTGTGCCGGCGGCGCGGAAGCTGGGCTGCTCGCCGCCTGCGCGCGGGCCGCGACCGGAATCGAGGAAATGGCAATCGACGCGAGAAGCGCCGCCTTGATGTTTCTGTTCATTTTTCACCCCCAAAGCTGCGACCGTTCTTTGCGGCCGCCAACAATATCGCCGTGCGATCTCAGGAAATCGGCAACTCGACCTCGCCCACGGCCTTGGCCATCACCTGGCCGGTCTGCGTGGTCATCTCGACGCTCACCGCGGCGATCGCCTTGTCACCTTGCTCGCGGATCGAGGTGACCACGCCGTTGAGGAAGGTCGCGTCGCCGGTGAACGCCGGGTTGCGGTACTGGGCTTTGACATGGGACACGAAGCCCCACTCGCCCGCCCAGGCGCAGAGATAATCGATGATCCACGCGCCCATCGATGCGCCGTAGCCATAGCCGCGAGGCATCCCGATCTTGCGCGCCCAGCTCGGGTGCAGGTGGCCGCGTGACGGCCCGTAGTACGCGCCGTCGGTCAGCTCGGGATTGAAGCGCTCCATCACCGGATCGCCTTCGTGCCCGCGGAAGTCCTCGACGTATCCAGCCTCGGCGAACTGATCGACCGACCAGAAATCGCGCCGCGCACCGAACCAGGTGGTGAACGGAAACGCGCGCCACTCGGTCGTGAAAGACGGAAGGCTGTGCGGCCCGATGACGTTGGTGACGATCGCGTCGCCCTCCTTGACCGACGAGGCGAGGCGCTTGCCGTGGCCCAGCGCGCGGATGCTTTCGATGAAGCGCACCTTCTGCGCCTCGAGATCGACGAGCGCGGCGTCGCTCCAGAGCGGATCCTCGGTCTGGTCCATCGCCTTCTGTTTGTGGGCGTTGTCGACATCGTAGCGGATCGTGGTCGAGCGCTGCAGCGCGATCCGCTCCCCGGCCTTGCTGATGTAGGTCGTGTCGCCGCGCTGGAAGCAGGTCGGCCCGAGCGACGTGTTCTTGACGACATAATCGAACGGAATGCGCTCGTTGGTGACGACATCGCCGTCCAGGATGCGCGGGCCGTAGAACCACCATTCGTCCCCGCCGAACAGCAGATGCGAATTGGGGATCGCGCCGACACAGGAGGGCGAGGTGCCGTGGCCATCGTCCATCGCGATCGTGAAGCTCAGCGGCGCGACCAGCTGGCCCCAGCGGCTCGCGGCAGCGTAGTCGGGATCATAATGCAGCAAATTGGGGTAATGCATCGCCTGCGCCCAGCGGCGGATATCATTGTTGCGCAGCGGCTCACGCAGGGTCGCCTGCATGACCGGCACACCCATGTGGCGATCGAGATCGGACGTATCGAGCGTTGTTTCCGTCATCTACCGGCTCCTGAAATCTGTCATTATTGGCGGGCTGCCCCGTCGCATCGCGCGCTCTGCCAGATTTGGCGGCCGGCGCATTGACAGCAAAAGAC
>CAJCHR010000235.1 GCA_903970225.1 Actinobacteria bacterium 21-64-8
CGACGCGATCGTCGCCGCGGGCAGCGCGGTCTCGCGCGACGTGGCCGACGGCGAACTTCGCCTGGTCCGCGCCGAGCAGCTGGTCAAGCCCGGCTGGGCCGACCAGTTCCACGATGCGATGAAGCGCAAGAAGGCGGAGAAGAAGGGTTGAAGGCGGTCAGCGATTGTTCATGATATCAGTGTATGATATCATGGCATCATGACACGTATTCTCGCCGATCTTCCCGATGACGACATCCGGTGGCTTGACCAGCTTGCCGGCGAGCAGGGCAAGTCGCGTGCCGCCGTGCTGCGAGACGCTGTCGCCACCTACAAAGCGCAATCTCGCGACGATGACGCGAGCTGGATCGATCAGGGGTTCGGACTATGGGCTCGTCACGGACTTTCCAGCGATCCGCACGACTATGATCGGAGAAGGCGCGCCGAGTGGACGCGCCCTTGGGATGATGACTACGAAGAAGTTCGTAACGAATCTCCGGATATGTTCGACGCCGAAGACGATCGTCAGCGACAGATCTATCTGGATATGCTCGCCGGTAAGTACCCCGAGCCGAAACGGCCTTAACGACCTTGAGCGGTTATGCCTTCGACGCGAATATCATCATCGATGCGCTGGCCGGTTATCCGCCGGCGCGGGCAGAAATTCAGCGCGCCGTTTCCGCGGGCTCGCGTCCGTGGATCAGTCGGATGGCCTGGATCGAGGTTCTGTCGAAGGGTGACGAGGCGATCGTGCGCGAGGCGATGGGTTTTCTATCTCGCTTCGGTCTCGATGAAATCGATGACGAGATTTCGCGTCGTGCGGCGTTCCTTCGTCGGGAGCGACTGAGATTGAAATCTCCGGATGCGATCATCTTAGCAACGGCCCAGATTCGCGGCCGCGTTCTGGTTACCCGCAACACCAAGGATTTCCCCGCGCAGATGCCAGGCATCCGCGTCCCTTATATTCTCTAGCGAAAGCAGCCGCAGCATGTGTGGAATTATCGGTATCGTCGGCAAGGAAGAGGTCGCGCAGCGGCTGGTCGATGGGCTTCGGCGCATGGAGTATCGCGGTTATGACAGCGCGGGCGTGTGCACCGTCCATGACGGCCAGCTGATCCGCCGCCGTGCCGAAGGCAAGCTGTTCAACCTGGTCAAGGAACTCGAGCGCAGCCCGGCGCCGGGCACCGTCGGCATCGCCCATACCCGCTGGGCGACTCACGGCGCGCCGACTTCGGCCAACGCGCATCCGCATGCGACCGGCGAGATCGCGCTGGTGCACAACGGGATCATTGAGAACTTCCGACCTTTGAAAGCGGAACTGGTCGCGCGCGGCCGCAGGTTCGAGAGCGACACCGATACCGAAGTCGTCGCGCATCTCGTCTCCGAGCGGATCGAAGCGGGAGACAGCCCCGCGGACGCGGTCAAGGCGACGCTGCCGCAGCTGCGCGGCGCATTCGCGCTGGCGATCGCGTTCCGGGAGCATCCGGAACTGCTGATCGGCGCGCGGCTGGGATCGCCGCTGGTGATCGGACATGCGGACGGGGAGACCTATCTGGGGTCGGATGCACTCGCGCTTGCGCCGCTCACGCAGCGGATCACGTATCTGGAGGAAGGCGACTGGGTGATCATCACCCAAGGCGGCGCACAGATATTCGACAAGGATAACAACCCCGTAGAGCGTCCGATCACCACCTCTGGCGCATCGGCCGCGGCGATCGAGAAGGGCAATTATCGCCATTTCATGCTCAAGGAGATCTACGAGCAGCCGACCGTCGTCGCGCAGACGCTCAGGAGCTACATCCGCGTGGTCGACGACACCGTGGCGCTGCCGCAGATCGATTTCGATCTCTCCGGCATCCGGCGCATCACGATCGTCGCATGCGGCACAAGCTATTACGCGGGGCTGGTGGCGAAATACTGGTTCGAGCAGTTCGCGCGCGTGCCTGTCGACATCGATGTCGCGAGCGAATTCCGGTATCGTGATCCCGTGCTCGAACCGGGCGGGCTTGCGCTGTTCATCTCGCAATCGGGTGAGACGGCGGATACATTGGCGGCGCTCAAGCACTGCAAGGCGCAAGGGCAGACGATCGGCGTGGTCGTCAACGTGCCGACCAGCACGATGGCGCGGGAGGCGGATATTCTGCTGCCGACGCATGCCGGGCCCGAGATCGGCGTCGCTTCGACCAAGGCCTTCACGTGCCAACTTGCGGTGCTCGCCGCACTGGCGGCGCATCTTGCGGTCAAGAAGGGTCGCATGGACCATGCCGAGGAGCAGCAAGTGGTCCAGCACCTGCTCCAGACCCCGGCGAGCCTCAACGCCGCGCTCGATCACGATGCCGAGATCGCGGCGATGGCGCACCTGATCGCACCTGCCCGCGACGTGCTCTATCTCGGACGCGGGCCGGACTTTCCTCTGGCGCTGGAAGGCGCGCTCAAGCTCAAGGAAATCAGCTACATCCATGCCGAGGGCTACGCCGCCGGCGAGATGAAGCATGGGCCGATCGCGCTGATCGACGAGGCGGTGCCGGTGATCGTGCTCGCCCCGTCGGGGCCATTGTTCGAGAAGACCGTCAGCAACATGCAGGAAGTTCGCGCGCGGGGCGGCAAGGTCGTGCTGATATCGGATGCCGCCGGCATCGCGGAAGCTGGCGAGGGCTGTCTCGCAACGATCGAGATGCCCAAGGTGCATCCGCTGATCGCGCCGCTGGTCTATGCGGTACCGGTGCAACTGCTTGCCTATCATGTGGCGGTGATCAAGGGGACCGACGTCGACCAGCCGCGCAACCTCGCCAAGAGCGTAACGGTGGAATGATGAAACGCGCGGCGCTTCCTAATCGGGCCGTCAGGCCCTAAGGGGCGCCGATGCCCGGAGAGATCGTAGACAACAGGGGCCAGGGCGAAGCCCACTGGCGCTGGCCATCCATTCACCGCGAGGCGCGGCCGTTTGCGGCCGTTTCCGCCGCGCTGTGCCTCGTGTTCGCATTGCTGGGATGGGGGCTGCTGGCCTGGCCGCTCGGCATCCTGACCTTCTGCATCCTCTCGTTTTTCCGCGATCCCGAGCGCGTGACTCCGCAAGGCGGCGCATTCATCGTCGCGCCGGCCGACGGCCTGATCACGATGATCCAGCAGGTGAGACCCCCGCGCGAACTGGTGGTGCCCGACGGGACCGGCGCGCCCGGGCTCGAGGACGTGCCGCTGACTCGCATTTCGATCTTCATGAGCGTGTTCGACGTTCACGTGAACCGCGCGCCGATCGGCGGCACGGTGCGCCGTGTGGTCTATATCCCCGGCAAGTTTCTCAACGCCGATCTCGACAAGGCGAGCGAAGAGAACGAGCGTCAGCATATCCTGATGGACCGCGGCGACGGGCTGGCAGTGGCATTCACCCAGATCGCCGGACTGGTCGCGCGGCGGATTGTGCCGTTCGTGAAGCCCGGCGACATGATCGCGGCCGGCCAGCGCGTGGGGCTGATCCGTTTCGGCAGCCGCGTTGATGTCTACCTCCCCAACGGCACCGAGCCGCAAGTCGTGCTCGGGCAAAAGACCATCGCCGGTGAGACCGTTCTCGCGCTGGCGGGTGAAGCACCGCTGATCACCGGCGTGCGCCAGTGACCTTTTCGATGCAGGTCTCCTCGTGAGGCCGCCGCGTGCAGGCCGCAGGCTGGGTGAAGCCGGGCTGAAGCCGGGCCTCACTCTGCGCGCGCTGGTTCCCAACGCGATCACTGCTGGCGCGCTATGCGTCGGTCTGACCGGCATCCGCTTTGCGATCGCGGGCGATTTCGCCAAGGCCGTGCAGGCGGTGATCATCGCAGGCGTGCTCGACGGTATCGACGGGCGGATGGCGCGTGCTTTGCGGGCTGAGAGCCGCTTTGGCGCCGAACTCGATAGCCTGGCCGATTCGATCTCGTTCGGCGTCGCGCCGGCGCTGATCGTCTACTTGTGGAGCCTGCAGAGCCTGCCGCGAGTCGGCTGGTTCGCCGCGCTCGCTTTCGCGATCTGCTGCGTACTGCGGCTCGCCCGTTTCAATGCGAGAATCGACCTGGCCGAGCAGCCGCTCAAGGAGGCCGGATTCCTGACGGGCGTTCCTGCGCCGCTGGGCGCGGCACTGGCGTTCCTGCCGCTTTACCTCTGGATATCGAGCGGGCTCGATATCCTGCGCATGCCGTTGGTGGTGGGCTCGTGGATGGTCCTCGTCGCGTTCCTGATGATCTCGTCAGTGCCGACGCTCGGGTGGTCGCGCATCCGACCGCGCCGCAACATCCGCATTGAGGTAATCGCCGTCCTGGGCCTGCTCGTCGCGGCGCTACTGAGCGAGCCGTGGCTGACGCTGGCGGCGATTACCACGGTGTACCTGCTATCGATCCCTTACGCGTACATCGTGTACGGACGGGTCAAGCAGCAGCGCGAAGCGCGACTGGCACCGAAGTCTGTGCCCGGCGAAGTACAATTCGCGGTGCCGCGCCCGCCAGAGGCACTCTAAGCCCACGCTGCACGACCCGCATTTCGATGAATTCACGGCAATCGCCCATTTCGCGGCGAAGCTGCGACACCCGCGCGCCATACCGCACGATCGTCAGCACGAGACTTGCGAAGGCGATCGTGATGACCGTTGCAAAAAGTGCGCCGGCGAAACTGATGATCATGCGCTGGTCCTTTTCGATGAAGCCAGAGCGGCGAATCGGCCGTTCCTGTTGTGTTCCACGTTCTGATTTTGTTCCTGACGAGTCAAGCATCAAACGCGCGGATCGTTCCCGTCGAACTTCGGGCTGGTGTTTTCCCGCGACGAACTGTAAGGGCGACCCCGTCGGGAACGTGCGCTCATCGTGAGCCTCGCCCGGCAAATCCACATGGGAAGCGCCCATACCGGTGCCGCAGCGGGCTTTCCGCACGGTTCCAGCTTCTCAGAGGTCCAACCGGAAGGAAATACTTATGGCGGCTCCTGTCGTCTCCATGCAGCAATTGATCGAGGCCGGCGCACACTTCGGCCACCAGACTCACCGCTGGAACCCGCGGATGAAGCCGTACATCTTCGGCTCGCGCAACGGCATCCACATCATCGACCTGTCGCAGACCGTGCCGCTGTTCGCGCGCGCTCTCGATTTCGTCGCCTCGACGGTTCAGGCGGGCGGCAAGGTGCTGTTCGTGGGCACCAAGCGCCAGGCGCAGCAGCCGATCGCCGATGCGGCGCGCGCCTCGGGCCAGCACTTCGTCAACCACCGCTGGCTCGGCGGCATGCTGACCAACTGGAAGACGATCTCGGGTTCGATCCGCCGTCTCAAGACGCTGGAAGAGCAGCTCGGCGGTGACACTACCGGCCTGACCAAGAAGGAAGTGCTCCAGCTGACGCGCGAGCGTGACAAGCTCGAGCTGTCGCTTGGCGGCATCCGTGATCTCGGCGGCATTCCTGACGTGATGTTCGTGATCGACGCCAACAAGGAAGAGCTCGCGATCAAGGAAGCCAACGTGCTCGGCATTCCAGTCGTCGCGGTGCTCGATTCGAACGTCGATCCGAAGGGCATCGCGTTCCCGATCCCGGGCAACGACGACGCCAGCCGGGCGATCCGCCTGTACTGCGACGCACTGGCGCAGGCCGCGAAGAAGGGTGGCCGCGAGGCGATCTACGATTCGGGCGCGGACATCGGTTCGTTTGACGAGCCGCTGGCTGAAGACGTTGCCGCCGCCGACGTCGCGGTCGCGGTGGAGTCGGTCGAGGGCTGATAGCCCCGTCGATTTCGGAAACTACCGTAATCACACTGTCGCGCGCCTGGGCCAATGGCCCGGGCGCGGCTGACGATCATGGGAAAAGGAATCCAAGCGATGGCTTACACCGCCGCTGACGTGAAGAACCTGCGTGAGCGCACCGGCGCCGGCATGATGGATTGCAAGAAGGCGCTCGACGAGAGCGGTGGCGATTTCGAGGCCGCCAACGACTATCTGCGCGCCAAGGGTCTGGCTGCGGCCGCCAAGAAGTCCAGCCGCACGGCTGCTGAAGGCTTGGTCGGCGTTGCCGTGTCCGGCACCAAGGGCGTGGCCGTCGAAGTCAACTCCGAGACCGACTTTGTCGCCAAGAACGAGCAGTTCCAGGACTTCGTGCGCAAGACCACCGAAGTTGCGCTGGGCGCCGCGAACGACGATGTCGAAGCGCTCAAGGGCGCGGCCTATCCGGGCGGCGGCACCGTTGGCGACACACTGACTAACAACGTCGCCACGATCGGCGAGAACCAGCAGCTGCGCCGGATCAAGACCGTCTCGGTCGCGTCGGGCATCGTGGTGCCTTATGTGCACAACGCCGCCGCGCCCAACCTGGGCAAGATCGGCGTGCTCGTCGCGCTCGAGAGCGACGCGGGCGCCGATGTGCTCGAGCCGCTCGGCAAGCAGATCGCGATGCACATTGCTGCCGCGTTCCCGCTGGCGCTGTCGGCTGACGGTCTGGATGCCGACCTGATCGCGCGTGAGCGCAAGGTCGCGGCCGAGAAGGCTGCCGAGAGCGGCAAGCCCGCCGAAGTCCAGGCCAAGATGGTCGACGGCGCGGTGGCCAAGTACGCCAAGGACAACGCGCTCTTGAGCCAGGTGTTCGTGATGGACAACAAGACGCCGGTCGCGCAGGTCGTCGAACAGGCCGGCAAGGCCGCCGGCGCCAAGATCGTGCTCAAGGACTACGTCCGCTTCCAGCTGGGCGAAGGCATCGAGAAGAAGGAAGTCGATTTCGCGGCTGAAGTGGCGGCGACGCTCAACAGCTGATCGAAATGAGCGGGGTTCGATCCCGCACTGCCCCTGCGGGATCAAACGGCGGGCCGGAAAGCGTGGAAGCGCTTTCCGGCTCGTTTGCTTGTGTGCGACAGCTTGTCCGCACATCGGGCCGCAGGAGTGACTCATGAACAGCGACATACTCGTCATGATTGTCCGGTTCGTGATTCCGGTGAGCATGGCCCTCACCGGCGCCTGCGTTGTGTTGCTGCTTGGACGGCGCCGTCGGACGCTGGCCAACGCGTCGCCCATGCCGTCGACTGACGGGCTGCAGATTCCGGTCAACGCGATCTTCACGCGAAGCGGCCAACTGTTCGGGAGCAAGCAGCACAACAGCATCAATCCCGAACTGACGATCGGTCGTGCGGGGATCGGCTTTCGTGCGCTGACCCGCAAGCAATGGCCGATCGCGCAGATCGCGCATGTCGAAATCCGTCCGCGGCGCGGTGGCTGGAAGCTGATATTTGTCGGCCGCGGGCAGACGGGCGTGGTCGTGGCGGACATCGTCGGCGAAGCGAACGTCTTGGCCGCCCTTCGCGCGTTGCCGGACGGGACCGTGATGACCCCGCAGGCCGCCCTGCTGCGCGATGGTACGCCAGCCGCCGGCACCGACAATTTGACCCTCTATCGGGGATTGCTGCGTTGACGGTTCGAGCCCGCATTCCGTGAATGCAAACCGCGCGACGCCCATTAATCTTCGACCCTGAGGAACCTCGCGCCGGGGCAAGCGTAAAGCCCTGCGAAGGAGGACATTCATGAAATTTGCAATCACAGATCTTGCCGCGCTTGCCGCGTTGCAGCTTGCCGTTCCGGCGCAGGCCGATCCGTCCGTCAATCGCCACACCAGCGTGACGCAGACGCATGGAGCGGTGAGGCTGCTCCCGCATCACAAGGCGAAATACTGCAAGTGGGTCCGCAACAGTCACCACAAGCGCGTGAAGAAGTGCTGGTACCACTGATCGGTGCCAGGCTCGGCAGGTGACCGCGCCTAGGCGGTCACCACCGGGTCAGCGCGTCCTTCGGTATCGAATCGCACTGTCACGGGCACGTCGATCGTCGGCGCCGTGCGCCGCTCGCCGCGCTTGAGAGACATCACGAAGGCCAGGACAGCGGCGACGGCGCCATAAAGCTCCTCGCGGATCATCTGCTTCTCCCGTGTGGTGAAGTAGAGCGAACGCGCCAGCATCGGGTATTCGAGTACGGGCAGCGTGAGTTCCGCTGCGAGCTCTCGCATCGCCAGTGCCTTTTCGCCGCGGCCCTTGGCGACCACCACGGGGGCCGAAGCCTTCTCGGGATCCCACGACAGCGCGACCGCGAAATGCGTGGGGTTGGTGACGACGAACTGTGCCTGCCGCATCGCGTTTGCTACGCCGCTCATCGCGACCTGGCGCTGGCGGCGGCGGATCGCCGCCTTGGTCTCGGGCGAGCCGTCGCTTTCCTTGTTCTCGTCCTTGACCTCCTGCAGCGTCATCTTGAGCCGCTGCTGGCGGCGCAGCCACTGGATCGGGTAGTCGGCGAGCGCGATCATCAGCAATCCCGCGGCGAGCGCGAAGAGCAGCCCGGTCAGCGCCTTCCACCCGAAGGCGAGCTGGCCGGAGAGACCGGTGTCGCCCAGTCCGGCGAGCGCGATCATGTTGCTGCGGCCCCAGACGTACGCGATCCCGCCGAGCAGGCCCGCCTTGATCACGCTCTTGCCCAGTTCGATCCAGCCATTGGGGCCGAATACGCGGCCCAGCCCGCTCAGCGGATTGATCCGGGAGGCTTTGGGCGCGAGGTTACCACCGATGAACCCTCCGCCGCCGAGCCCGAGTTCGAGTGTGACGGTGACAAGCGCCACGCCGCCGCCGAGCAGCAGCACCGGCGGCGCGGCGACGATCAGCAGATCGATCAGAAGGCGCCCGGGTTCGAAGTGATCGAGATCGGCTCGGGTCCAGCTGAGCCCGAGCCTCATGCCCCGGCTCAGTGCGTCGAGCAACCATGACCCAGCAAGCCGCAACCACAGCGCACCCAGGGTCACGCTCGCCAGGGTCGCCAGTTCTTTCGAGCGCAACACGTCGCCGCGCTGCGCGGCATCGCGCTTGCGCTTCGCGGTTGGCGCGAAGTTTTTCTCGCCTGCCGATTCGCTCATTTCAGCACCGCTTGCGAGTCGGTCAGCGCGGCCTGGACCAAATCGGCGCAGTCATCGGTGAACAGCGGCGCGGCGATGATCATCCCGGCAATCGCGGCGAGAACGCCTGCCGGCAGTCCGAGCGAGAACAAGTTGAGCGCGGGCGCGGCGCGGCCGAGCACGCCGGTCACCACCTGCACCAGCAGCAGCACGAGCACCACAGGCAGCGCCATCGTCACTGCCGCGACGAACATCTCACCGCCGAAGCCGACGATCATCGCGATGCGTTGCGGTCCGATCCACGTCTGTCCGGGCGGGAACACGCGGTAGCTGTCCACCAACAGCCCGATCCAAGCGAGGTGCGCGCCGAGCGCGAAAAACACCAGCGTGAGCACGACGCGAAAATATTGCCCTAGCGCAGGGGACTGCGCACCGGTCGATGGGTCGATCCCGGTCGCGATGCTCATGCCCATCACGCCGCCGATGATCTCGGCAGCCATGACCGGTGCGGTAAAGCCGATCTGAAGCACGAAACCGAGCGAGAGGCCGACGAGCACCTCGCCCGCGACCGCCAGGAATCCCGCGGCGGACATCAGCGGCGGGGGCGCGGCGATCGGCAGCCACGCGCAAGCAAAGGCAGCCAGCGCGCTGCTCAGGATCACGCGCACTTGCGGGGGCACGTCGGCCGCGCCGAACAAGGGCGCGGCGAACAGCGCGGCGGCGATGCGCGTCATGACGAATGCCCAGCGCCAGAACTCGGCCTCGACCGGTCCGAACCCGAAGCTGAGTCCGATCATCTGCCGATCTGGGCGATCTGCGCGAACACGTCCTGTGCGAAATCGCCGACCAGGCTCATCATCGACGCGCCGAACAGCACCAGCACCAGCGCGGTCGCCGCGAGCTTGGGGATGAAGGTCAGCGTCTGCTCGTTCACCGACGTCGCGGCCTGGATGATGCCTACGACGAGACCGACCGCGAGGCTCGCCAGCAGAACCGGTGCCGCGACCAACGCGGTGACCCACAGCATCCGGTCAGCGAGGGCGAGGAGGGGGGCGATATCATCCATGTTACGTCCTGGGGCTTTGGTGCGTGGCCTTCGACAGGCTCAGGCTGAGCGGGCTTGCGTAAGCCAGTTTGGTTAATGACAAATCACTCCAAACCCCGCTCATGCTGAGCTTGTCGAAGCACGCGCGCCCAACCCCGCCCATCAGCCTCACCCAAAACTGGCCGCCAGCGAGCCCATCAGCAGCGACCACCCATCGATCAGCACGAACAGCAGCAGCTTGAACGGCAACGAGACCACCATCGGGCTCATCATCATCATGCCCAGGCTCATCAGAACTGATGAGACCACGAGGTCGATCACCAGGAACGGCAGGTACAGCATGAACCCGATCTGGAAGCCGGTCTTGAGTTCGCTGGTGACGAAC
>CAJCHR010000236.1 GCA_903970225.1 Actinobacteria bacterium 21-64-8
CGGGGAATCGACGCGTCCCGGCGCGCAGGCCGTTGGCGAAGATGAGGAGCTGCGCCGCGTGCTCCCCGCGGTGGAGATGCTGGCTGCACTGGGCGCGACGATCAGCGTCGATACGCGGCGCGCCGGGGTCATGGCCGCAACGCTTGCGGTGGGGGCTCAGGTGATCAACGATGTCTCCGCGCTTCGCCACGACCCGGCGAGCCTGCAAATCGTGGCCGATGCGCGCGCGAGCGTGGTGCTGATGCATGCGCCGGGCGAGGGCGACGATCTTCACGCGGGTCCGGTTTATCGCGACGTCGTGCGCGAGGTGTTCGAATTCCTGCGCGAACGCCGCGATGCCGCGATCGGCGCGGGGATTGCGCAGGAGCGGATCGTGCTCGATCCGGGGATCGGCTTCGGCAAGTCACTGGCGGAGAATCTCGCGCTGATGAACGCGCTATCGCAGTTCCACGCTCTCGGCTGTCCGTTGTTGGTCGGGGCGAGCCGCAAACGGATGATCGCGGTGCTGTCAGCGAACGAGGCACCCGGGCAGCGGCTTGGCGGTTCTCTGGCGCTGGCGATCAAGGCGATGGATGCGGGCGTGCAGTTGCACCGGGTGCATGATGTGGCGGAGACAGTGCAGGCCGCGCGGGTGTGGGCGGGACTGCGGGAGGCGTGACTACCCTCGCGTAAACAGGAGAAATTATCGCCCCCGCTTGGCTTTCACGAACGCCAACAGCGTGCCGTAATTGTCGAGCAGTTCGCCGTCGACCTCATCGTCGTCGATGACGATGCCAAGCCGGTCTTCGATCTCGGTCAGCAGTCCCGCGACCGCCATCGAATCGAGCTCGGGCAGGTGGCCGAACAGCCCGGTCTCGTCCGTGAACGCGTCTACCCGGTCCTGCTTGAGCCCGAGCACGTCGGCGAGGATCGTGCGCAAAAGCTCGTCGGTATCGCTCGCCATCGTGCTCATAGATTCGGCTGCCGAAAAAAGGTGGTGCGCCACCTAGCGACGCCTTTCGGGCGCTTCAAGTCGCGGCGAAGGCAATTCGGGCGGAACGCCGCATCAAATCGGGCCTTTTGTTGCGCGGCCGGGTGTTGCATCCCGCATGCCCCACCGATTGCACGCCATGGAAACCCCGATCTCTCCCTCCGCCCATCCGATCGACCGACTGGCCCTGCGCGGCGCACCCGATGCGCCGGCGCTGCTGCTGCGCGACCGCACGCTGAGCTTCGCGGCGCTGGAAAGCCGTGTCGCGCGGCTCGCCGGCTGGCTGCGGTCGCAGGTTCCCTCAGAGGGCGAGCGTGTCGCGACCTGGGCCGCGAAGGGCGAACTGGCCTGCTCGATGCCGCTCGCCGCGGCGCGTGCGGGACTTGTGCATGTGCCGGTCAACCCGCTGCTGAAGCGCCCGCAAGTCGCGCATATTCTGGATGACAGCGGTGCGCGGCTGCTGCTGGGCACGCCGGCGCGGCTGGCGACGCTGGAGCGGGGCGATGTGCCCGAAAGCTGCACGGTGGTTGCCGAGGAGGCGGCGCTGGCTGATTCGGACAGCGCCGGTCCGCTGCCTCCGTCCGAGGCGAATCCCGATGAACTCGTCGCGATCCTCTACACCAGCGGCTCGACCGGGCTGCCCAAAGGCGTGATGCTGAGCCATGCCAACCTCTGGCTCGGCGCGGAAAGCGTCGCGGGTTACCTCGCACTCGAACCCGCCGACCGGACGCTGGCGGTGATGCCGTTGTCGTTCGATTATGGGCAGAACCAGCTGCTTTCGAGCTGGTACGCGGGCGCGTCGGCAGCGCCGCTCGAGTACCTGACACCGCGCGACGTGGTGAAGGCGGTCGGCCGCCATGCGATCACCACGCTCGGCGCAGTACCGCCGCTGTGGGTGCAACTGGTCGAAGCGGACTGGCCGCCCGAGGTCGCCGCGCACCTCAAGCGCCTGACCAACACTGGCGGCGCGCTGACGGTGGATCTCGTCCGCCGGCTGCGCGCGCTATTTCCCGATGCGCGGCTTTTCGCGATGTACGGACTGACCGAGGCGTTCCGCTCGACCTATCTCGATCCCGCTTTGATCGACACGCACCCCACGTCGATAGGCAAGGCGATTCCGCATGCCGAAGTGCTGGTGATCGGTGATGACGGCGACATCGCGGCGGATGGGGAGGAAGGCGAATTGGTTCATTCCGGACCACTGGTGGCGCAAGGGTATTGGCGTGACCCCGTGCGGACTGCCGAGCGGTTCCAGCCGGCGCCGCGAGCCTCGGTATATGGCGGCACTGCGGTCTGGTCGGGAGACCGCGTGCGGCGCGATGCCGATGGCCTGCTGACTTTCGTCGGTCGGCGCGATGCTATGATCAAGAGCGCGGGCAACCGCATCAGCCCGCAGGAAGTCGAGAGCGCCGCGCTCGCGACCGGACTCTTGGCCGAGGCAGTGGCGCTGGGCGTGCCCGATGCGCGGTTGGGGCAGGCGGTGCATCTCGTCGTCCGGCCGCTTGCGGGTGCCGGTGAAGGACTGGAGGCGGCGCTGCGGCGCGATCTGCCCGGCTTCATGCAACCGCGCGTGATTCACTGGCGCGATGCGATGCCGCTCGGCCCCAACGGCAAGATCGACCGCGCGGCGCTGCTGGCCGAGCTTGCGGTATGAAGCCGCTGGGCCCGATTCCGGCGGGGTACCTCGCCCGCAACGGCGTGCTCACGATCGGCGGCCGGTCCGCGACCGAGCTCGCCGCCGAAGCTGGCGACACACCGCTGTTCGTCTATTCCGCCGACCTGCTTCGCGCGCGGATCGAGGCGTTGCGCGCCGCGATGCCCGGTCGGCTGGCAATCCACTATGCGGTGAAGGCGAACCCGTTCGCCCCGTTGCTGCGATTGCTCGCCGGACTGGTCGACGGGTTCGACATCGCCTCGGCCGGCGAGTTGGAGATGGTGCGCGGCGCGGGTATTCGAACCGAGGTCGTGAGCTTCGCGGGACCGGGGAAGCGCGATGATGAACTGACCGCCGCGATCGCGGCGGGGGTGACGATCAACCTCGAGTCCGAGAACGAGGCCATGCGTGCGATCGCCATCGCCGCGCGGCTCGGCAGGCGGCCGAAGCTGGCGGTGCGGGTCAATCCGGATTTCGACCTCAAGGGTTCGGGGATGAAGATGGGCGGCGGCGCCAAGCCGTTCGGGCTGGATGCCGCGCGCGTGCCCTCACTGGCGCGACGGATTGTCGCCAGCGGCGCGGAATGGCGCGGGTTTCACATTTTCGCCGGCAGCCAGGCGCTGGATGCCGGGGCGATTGCCGATACTCAGGCTCAGACTTTGGCTTTGGCCGTGCGGTTGGCGCGCGAAGCGGGCGTCGCGCTGCCGCATTGCAATCTGGGCGGCGGTTTCGGCATCCCCTATTTCCATGGCGACCGGCCGCTGGATATTGGCCGCATCGGCGAGGCACTGGGTGAGCGGTTCGCCGAGCTGCCCGATGAATGCGCCGACACGCGGTTCTGCATCGAGCTGGGCCGCTATCTGGTCGGCGAGGCGGGGGTCTATCTGACCCGGATCGTCGAGCGCAAGGACAGCCACGGCGAGGTGTTTCTGATCACCGATGGCGGGTTGCATCATCAACTGGCGGCGTCGGGGAATTTCGGCACGGTGGTGCGGCGCAATTATCCCGTGGCCATTGCGAGTCGCTTTGG
>CAJCHR010000237.1 GCA_903970225.1 Actinobacteria bacterium 21-64-8
CCGCCTCGGTCACGCCGAGGCGCGATCCGCCGCGCCAGACCAGCCCCTCGCGTTCGTACAGCGCGGTCTTGGCCGGGTCGTACAGCTCGGTCTCGCGCAGCCCGAACCGCGCGGCTTTCGCGGCCAGATCGACGCCTTCGCCCAGCCGCAAGCCCATCAGCATAGCCTCGGACGCCTGTTCGCGCGCCGCGAGGTCGCGCGTCTCGGCAATCCCGTGGCTTTGCCGGGCGACCGAGTCGAGCCAGTTTTCCGGCTTGCGATGGCGGACGGTGGCGACCCCGCCGCGCCGCCCGTGCGCGCCGGGACCGATGCCGACGTAATCCTGATAGCGCCAGTATGTCAGGTTGTGCCGGCTCTCTTCGCCGGGCCGCGCGTGGTTGCTGATCTCGTACGCCGGCAGGCCCGCCGCCGCGGCGATCTGGCGGGTCAGCGCGAACAGGTCGGCGCCCGCGTCGTCGTCCAGCGGGGTGAACGCCTTCTGGCGCACCATCGTCGCAAAGCGCGTGCCGGGCTCGATCGTCAGCTGATACAGCGACACGTGCCCGGTGCCGAACCCCAGCGCACGTCTCAGCTCGGCTTCCCAGTGCGCCGCCGTCTGGCCCGGCCGCGCGTAGATCAGGTCGAAGCTGACGCGCGCGAAGTGCGTCTGCGCGATCTCCAGCGCCGCCAGCCCTTCCGCGGCATCGTGCAGCCGGCCCAGGAAGCGCAGCGTCTCGTCATCGAGCGCCTGGATGCCGAGCGAGGCGCGGTTGATACCGGCGCTCGCCAGCGCCGCATAGTTCGCGGCCTCGACCGAGGACGGATTGCCCTCGAGCGTGATCTCGATGTCCTCGGCGAAGCCCCACAGCCGCTCGGCCTCCTCGATCAGCCGCGCGACCAGCGCGGGCGGCATCAGCGAGGGTGTGCCGCCGCCGAAGAAGATCGAATCCAGCCGCTCGCCGCCCGCGATCTCGGCCTCGTGGCGCATGTCGGCGAGCAGCGCCTGCTCCCACTGCGCATGATCCACCCGGTCGCGGACATGGCTGTTGAAGTCGCAGTACGGACACTTGGCGAGGCAGAACGGCCAATGGATATAGAGCGCGCGCGCCATGCGCTCGCCTACAGCATCGGCCTGCTATCCTGAACACGGAAAAACGCGAGGGTCGATGTTGAGGTCGGGCCGGCCCGAGCGTACACCGCCGCCGGGGCGGATCATCACCTTGGAGCGCGGATGCCAGGGAGCAAAGCGGACGAATTCGAGGGCGGGGGCGAAGGTCAGGCCGGCGCGCGCGCGATCCTGCGGGTTCCCGAAGTGCTGATCGAGATCGCCTCCAGTCGCTCGGGCCGTTCGCTTGCCGAGCTCGGCGCGCAGCTGAGCATTCCCAAGGCGAGCCTTCACCGTCTGGTCCGGACGCTCGAAAGCGGCGGCTATCTCGTTCATGATAGCGGGGTCTACCGGCTGGGACCGGGCAGCTTCCATCTCGCCGGCCTCATCGCCCCGCTTCAGTCGGGACGATCGCTTGTCGAGGGCGCCCGGCCGGAACTCGAACGTCTCGCCGATGCGACGGGTGAAACGGTGATGCTGGGCCAGCTCTCCGACGACCGGACCGAGATCGTCTACGTCGATGTGATCGATTCGCGCCAGCCGGTCCGGTTCACGATACCGATCGGCGATCGCAGGCCGCTCTACAGTGTCGCCTCGGGCAAAGCGGCGCTTGCGTTCTTCTCGCCCGATGCGCGTGACGACTACGCCGAGACCACCGTGTTCACCCGGTTTACCCCGAACACGACGACCAGGGACGAATTGCCTGATCTGCTGGCCTTGGTCCGCAGCGGGGCCTGCGCATTCGACGACAGTGGTCGGGCGCCCGGAGCAAGTGCCGTCGCCAGTCCGGTGTTCGATCCGGCTGGCATGCCCATTGGCGCGATTTCTGTCGCCGGGCCGTGCGACCGGATCGCGGCGCGCCAATCGGAGATCGAGGCTTCGGTTCGCAAGGCCGCAGAACGGATATCGCGCGTGCTGGGCTACGGCGGGACGTACCCGCCCCAGTCGTGAACGCGCATTTAGCGAATTGACGCGATTCCCCGTTCGTATCTATATAGATACGAATCTCATTAATGAGACGGCTATGCCGTGGTTGGGAGCTTTCGCATGCCGATGTCTGAACCGAACCGGGCGTGGCCGCCGTTCTCGATCGACAGCCTCACTCTGACCGACACCGATCCGCGCGATCTCATCCGCGCCGCGCACAGTGCCGGCTTCGATCTGGTCAGTCTCTGGCTCACTCCGCCGGCCTTCTTCCCAAGCCACCTGGTCACGGCGGAAATCGCCGACGAGTGCAGCGACCTGCTCGCCGAGACCGGCGTGCGGGTTCACCTGATGGAAGCGCTCGACCTGACGACGCCCGAGGCGATGCTCGCCGCGCGCCCGGCGATCGAACTGGGCGCGCGACTGGGTGCCAGGACGATCGCGACGATGAACCTGAGCAACCCGGACAGGGCGGAGGTCATCGAGACGGTCCGCACGCTCGCCAGTATCACCGCGGACAATGGGATGAAGGTGACCATCGAGCCGATGCCGATGGCGAAGACCCGCAAACTGGCCGATGTGCGCGATCTGATCGGCGATGCTGGCGTCGATGCCGGGATTTTATTCGACACCTACCACTTCGCGCGAAACGGCGAGCACCTTGATGCGATCGGGGCGATCGATCGATCGTTGATCCGCTATGTCCAAGTGTCCGACGCGCGAGCCGCGGTTGCCGAAGAGCAATGGCGCACGGAAGCCGCGACCGCGCGGCTGCATCCGGGTGAGGGCGATTTCGCGCTGCTCGACATGCTCAAGTTGCTCCCCCGCGACGTGCCCTGGGCCGCGGAGATCCCGCGCTTGAGCTGGGTCAAGGCCGGTGTTCCGCCGCGCGTTCAGGCGGCAGTTGCGATGGAGGGCATGCGCAATCTGCTCGGACAGCTTCAGCCGAGCGCGGAGCCTGCATTTAGCTGAGCGAAACGTAAGATGGTTCGCGCAGAGGCGCAGAGGTGCTGAGAGGTCCCGCTCACGGCAACGCCGGGCTTCTATTCCCGGTCGCTGACCAGGAATAGGAATGCCTTCGGCGCGCGCTCTCCTCTCCGCGCCCAGCTACCTCAGTAGACGCCCCAGGACGCATATTCCTCGTAGTTCGGAGATTCGGTCGCGTTCACGTCCGGATCGACCGGCACCTGGATCACGGCAGGCTTGCCGCTCGACAGCGCGCGCGCGATCGCAGGGCCGATGTCCTCCTCGCGTTCGACGAATTCACCGTACGCGCCGAAGCCCTTGGCGATCTGGTCGAAGCGGACGCCCTGGCTCCAGTGCGCCTCGGTTTCGGGTGACTGCGGTCCCAGCGTGCGGCGGTACACCCCCACTTCCAGACCCCAGGCATAATCCGCACTGACCACGCAGATCACCGGCAGGTTCTTGCGCACCGCGGTCTCGAGTTCCGAAATGTGGAACATGAATGCGGAATCGCCCGTAAGCAGCATCACCGGGCGCTTGCCCCCGGTCGCGAGCGCTGCACCGATCGCATAAGGAAGCCCGGTGCCAAGGTGGCCCAGGTTCTGGTTCCACATCACGTCGCGCGGGCGCGCCTGCGAGTAGGTCCAGGTGAAGATCGTGATCGCGCCGCCATCGCGGACCATGATCCCGTCCTCGGGGAACGCGTTGGTGGCTTCCACCACCAGCCGAGCGGTGTGGACCGGCACCATGCCGCGCGGGGCCTTGTCGGCGACGGCGGTGCGATGCTCGGCCTGCGCCGCGATCCATGTTTCGAGTTGCGGCGTGACCGGGCGCGGCGTGGGGCCCAACGCCTCGACCAGCTGCGGCACCACATCGCGCAAGTCGCCGAGCAGCGGCACGTCGATCGGGCGGTTCACGCCGAACGCCAGCGGGTCGCGCTCGATGTAGATCCATTTGCGGTCGGCATTGCCGGCCTCCCAGTGCCGTCCAACGCCGAAATGGACCTGCTCGCCAAGCTCGGTGCCGACTGCAAGCACCACGTCCGAAGAGTTGACCGCCTCGATAGCCGGCTTCGAGAAGCCGTAAGAAAACGTGCGGTCCTCTAACCCGGGGAGGAACGAGGTACCGCCCGAGGTCTGGATGATCGGCGCGTTCAGAAGCCCCGCCAACGCGGCCACGTCCTCATGCCCGCGCGCGGTGAACACGCCGTGGCCGACCAGCAGGATCGGGT
>CAJCHR010000238.1 GCA_903970225.1 Actinobacteria bacterium 21-64-8
GATGGCGCCGGCATCGCGGCCGCGCTCGATCTGGGGGCGGCTGCCGCACAACTCGGCACCGCCTTCATCGCCTGTCCGGAATCCGCTGCCGACGATGCCTATCGGACCGCGCTGGCCGGCCCCCGCGCGTATCACACGACGCTGACACGGCGCATTTCCGGCCGCCCGGCCCGCGCATTGCCCAACCGCTTCACGGCGCTGCACAATCGCTTCGAAGACCGGCTGCCCCCCGATTATCCCATCGCCTACGATGCCGGAAAGGCGCTGCATGCCGCCGCCAAGGCATGCGGCGAGCATGGCTTCGGCGCGCAATGGGCCGGCCAGGGCGCCCCGCTTGCCCGCGCGATGCCGGCTGCCGATCTGGTCCGGACGCTGCAGGACGAACTCGCTCGCTGCCGCACCGGATCGCGGCGGCCTGTGTAGCGGCAGGCGTCAGCGGAGCGGGCGCTTTTCCAGCTTTCGCGCCAGGGTCCGTCGGTGCATGCCGAGCCGCCGTGCGGTTTCAGAGACGTTGAAGTCACTGGCGGCCAGCGTCTTGTGGATACGCTCCCATTCCAGCGTCTTGATCGTCGTCTTCCGTTCAGAAATGGGGGCATTCACGTCGCCGGCGACCATCCCGAAGGCGGCTTCGATGTCGTCGGTATCGGCCGGCTTGGCGAGATAGGAGGTGGCGCCCAATTTGATCGCCTGCACCGCGGTCGCGATGCTGGCATAGCCGGTCAGCACGACGATGACGGTGTCCGGATCCTGCTCGTGCAGCGTCTGCACGCAGGCGAGCCCCGAGGCGTTGCCAAGCTTGAGGTCGACGACCGCGAAGTCCGGCGTCTGGGTCGCCAGCAAGGCTTCGAGTTCGGCCGGGTCGGCCGCCAGCGCGACCCGGTAGCCGCGCCGCTCGAACGACCGTCCGAGCGTGTGCGCGAACGCGGAATCGTCTTCCACCACGAACAGGAGCGGCTCAGCCGCCATCGAGTTGCTCCGTCAGCGCCAGCGTTTCGAGCGGGAAGCATAGCACGACTTCGGCACCGCCCTCGGGGCGATTGCGCGCGCTGACGTTTCCGCCAAGCTTGCGCATGACGTTGGCGACAAGGAACAGGCCGAGCCCCGCACCGCGGCGCGACTTTGTGGAATTATAGGGCGTGCCGATGCCCTCGAGCATCGCCGGCGCAAAGCCCGGCCCACTGTCGGCAACGGTGATGGTGAGCAGGTCGCCCGATCGCGCGAGGTCGACGATGATCGCATCGGGCGATGCATCGGCGGCATTGTCGAGCAGGTTGTAGACGACCTGCTGCAGCACGGTGTCGGAGGCGATCGGCACATCGGCCCCGAAGCCGTCGCGATATGCGAGGCCGGAAAAGCTGCGCGCGATCCGCCAGTCGGCAACGACCCGCCCGAAGAAGGCGCGGACGGTGCTGGCCGCGGACGCTTCGCCGCGAGCCTCGCCGGCGGCGAGCAGGATGCCGGTGACGATCGACTTGCAGCGCTGCACCTCGGCCTGCATCTCGGTCAGTTCCTGCACGAGCTCCGGATCGGCGACGATGTGCGGCGCGCGGCGCCAGTCACCGAGGATGACGGACAGCGACGACAGCGGCGTGCCGAGCTCATGCGCCGCGCCCGATGCGAGCAGCCCGATCCGGACGATATGGTCCTCCTCATCCGCACGACGCTGCATCGCGACCAGATGCGCGTCGCGCTCGCGGAGGTTGCCGTTGATGCGCGTCACGAACAACACCAGCAGCACCGCCACCAGCACGAAGCAGACCCACGTGCCGCCGACATGGAGTTGGAACAGCGTGACGCCATAGCCTTGCGGCAGCGCGATCGGCCGGTAGGCGATGGTCAGCAGGCCAAACGCCGCGCTGGTGAAGATGACGACCACCCAGATCGACCAGCGTTCGAGCAGCACCGATCCGAGCACGACCTGTAGCAGGAACAGCGATACGAAGGGATTGGTGGCGCCGCCGCTCAGGTAGAGCTGGACCGCGAGGCACAGGATGTCGAGCAGCAGGGCGACGAGAAGCTTGGCATTGTCGACCGGCCGCGCACCGCGCAGCCACAGCATGCCGACCGTGTTGAGCAGGATGAGCGCGGCCACCACGCCCAGCATCGCCGCCATCGGCAGGATGATGCCGAACGCATAGCGCGTGACCAATATGGTCGCACACTGGCCGGCGATCGCAAGCCAGCGCAGCTGCACCAGCAGAAGCACGTTCTTGAACCCTGCAGCGTCGGGCGCGGCGGCCGCCGGACCGGCGATAGGCGCAGCCACGTCGGTCATCCCTCCGCGCTGTCGCCATGCTTGCGAACGAAGATCACGAAGGCGCCGGCAACCATCATCGCCAAGCCATACCATGTGATCGCATAGACAAGGTGGTTGTTGTAGAAGGCGATCACCGTCAGCCCGCCGACGGGTCCCCCGGGCGAACCGGAGGCGGCATCGGCGTCGATAAAATAGGGTGCGACGTCGTGGAGATGACGCGCCTTTGCGATCGCGCCCACGTCGCGCGAAAACCAGCGGTCATGCCCGGGGTCGTTGGACCGCAGGAAGCCGCCGCCGGGCTCGCTGATGCGCAACAGGCCGGTGATCGACAGGCTGCCCGGCGGAGGCGTCTGCGCCACGCGGCCCGGGACGAAGCCCCGATTGATCAGCACGGTAAAGCCCCGCGGCGTCGCGAGGGGTGCCAAGACCCACCAGCCCGCACCGCGCTCGGTCGCCGCCTGGACGAAGGCCGGGGGGACGGGGAGAAAGCGACCGGTGACGGTCACCCTTCGGTACTGCGCGCGTGCTGCATCGACCGTCGGCCATTCGGGCGGCCCCGGGGCTGCCACCGGCGCCGCATGGACGCGCGCGTCGACCGCGGCGATCAGGTCGAGCTTCCAGGCGCGCCGGTAGACCTGCCAGGTGCCCAGCGCCAGCAGGGCGGCGATGAGCAGCGCGGCGATCAGCCCCGCGATCGCCACCCGCGCCGACGGGCGGGTCACCCCTGGTCCTGGACCTGCTGCGTCGGCATCATGTTGCTGTTCATGTGATACATCACCCATAGCGACCCGCTGAGCGCGATGCCCACGATCACCAGCGTGAACAGCAGCGCCATGATCGACCAGCCGCCCTCGGCCCTGCGGTTCATATGCAGGAAGTAGATCATATGCACCACCATCTGCACCGCGGCGAACGCCATGATCAGCAGCGCGGTCGCCTGGGTCGACAGCGGCAGCGTCATCACCAGCCAGAAGGGGATCACGGTCAGCACGACCGCGAGGCCGAAGCCGATCAGATAGCCTTTGCGCGAGCCGTGCGACTCCTCGTCGTGCGCGCCGTGATCATGCGCCCCGTGCGTGTCGATATGCGCGCTCATCGCAGCATTCCCATCAGATAGACGAAGGTGAAGACCCCGATCCAGAT
>CAJCHR010000239.1 GCA_903970225.1 Actinobacteria bacterium 21-64-8
CCGGTGTCGATCGAGGGGCGCGGCAGCGGCGTGCGGGTGCCGTCCAGCTGCTGCTCGAATTGCATGAACACCAGGTTCCAGATTTCGATGAACCGGTCCCCGTCCTCGTCGGGGCTGCCCGGAGGCCCGCCGGGGATGTGGGCGCCGTGATCGTAGAAGATCTCCGAGCAGGGCCCGCAGGGGCCGGTGTCGCCCATCGACCAGAAGTTGTCCGAAGTGGCGATGCGGATGATCCGCTCTTCGGGCAGGCCCGCGATCTTGCGCCACAGCTCGAACGCTTCGTCATCGGTGTGGTAGACCGTGGCGGTGAGTTTTTCGGGCGGCAGGCCCCATTCGCGCGTCAGCAGCGTCCACGCGTGGGTGATCGCCTGCTCCTTGAAATAGTCGCCGAACGAGAAATTGCCGAGCATCTCGAAGAAGGTGTGATGCCGCGCGGTGTAGCCGACGTTGTCGAGATCGTTGTGCTTGCCCCCCGCGCGGACGCACTTCTGCGAGGAGGCGGCGCGCGGTGTCGCGCGCTTTTCCAGACCGGTAAAAACGTTCTTGAACGGGACCATACCCGCGTTGACGAACATCAGGGTCGGGTCGTTGTAAGGGACGAGCGGCGCCGAGGTGACGGGCTCATGCCCGGCGCCCGCGAAGTAATCGAGGAAGGACCGGCGGATTTCGTTGGTGGAACTCATGGCTCGCGGGATAATTCACGGTTGCGCAGGCGACAAGTGCCAAGGCGCGATGAGCCGGGCGTGCCTGTCGACAGAAGGATGGCGCGCTATCAGTGGCTGTGAGTCAGCGCCCGCTCGGAGGGGACGTTTTCGCGCGGAGTGACGACGCCAAGTGCGTTGGGCAGTGTGCGCAAGTGGAGCGGCAGAGGAAGTACGACGACTTCGCCGTCGAACGTGCCTTCGATCGAGCCGGTCCCTTCGATCACCACCTCGCCAGCACGGCCGTATTCGAGGAAATCCCTTTCCGGTTCGCCCGCGCCGAGGAGTGTCCGCAGCGCGAAGCCGAGCATCTGCAGCGGACCCTTGTCCGGCAGTGCAAGCAGGGAGAGTTGATGATCGGTCAGGCTCTCGCGCTGACCGATGTTGCCGATTTCCAGCGAATATTCGTTGTTGCCGATGAACAGCAGCGGTGTCGCGATGTTCTGGCGACGGCCATCGATGCGCAGGCAGAAGAACTGCGCGCGCATGTGTCGCACGACCTGCCAGGCGGCGCGGACCATCCGGCGGTAACTGTGCCGGTCGCCCGCTTCGCGCTCGCGCACGAAGCGCGTGTAGAGCCCGAACGAGGCGTTGTTGATGAACACGCGGCCGTTCGCGCGGCCAAGGTCGATGCGGCGGCGCTGGCCAGAGACCGCGACCGCGGCGGCGCCCGGCAAGTCGAGTGGGACACCAAGCTGGCGTGCGAGGTGGTTGCGCGTGCCGAGCGGCAGGATCGCAAGCGCGGTCATCGAATTGGCGAGGACTGCCGCCGCCGTGCCGATCGTTCCGTCGCCGCCGCCGACGACCACCACCGGCTCGCTCAGGTAGCCGCGCAGGGCGTCAGGGATTTCCTGGGGATCGAGCAATTCCAGCGCGATGGTCCGACCCGCTTTCGCGAATGCGTCCGTGATCGTCTCGGCCAGCGAATCGCCAAGCGCCGCGGCGGTTCCGCCGTTGCGATTGATCAGCACGGGTATAGCTGAACTCATTGCGACAGGAATGTCCGAGTCACTGGGGAGTTCCGGTCATACCACCGTCTTTATCATGTCGTCACGAACGATTGTGGGGCTTGCGAACGGGGCGAGGGACGGGAAGGGGTGATGTTCCGTCGCTTGCCCCTCCCTTCCCCTCCCGCAAGCGAGAGGGGAAGGGCGCGCATTCGCTTTATGCCTCGTCGTCGGGGCCGACGCCGGCCATCATGACTTCGGCCAGACCTTCCTTCTGGCCGCGGATCGCGGCTTCGAGACGGTCGGCCATTTCGGGATTGTCGCGCAGGAACTGCTTGGAGTTCTCACGCCCCTGGCCGATCCGCACCGAATCGTAGCTGAACCAAGCGCCGGACTTCTCGACGATCCCGGCCTTGACGCCGAGGTCGAGGATCTCGCCGATCTTGGAAATGCCCTCGCCGTACATGATGTCGAACTCGACCTGCTTGAACGGCGGCGCGACCTTGTTCTTGACGACCTTCACGCGCGTAGCGTTGCCGGTGATCTCGTCGCGATCCTTGATCTGGCCGGTGCGGCGAATGTCGAGGCGCACCGAAGCGTAGAACTTGAGCGCGTTGCCCCCGGTGGTCGTCTCCGGGTTGCCGTACATCACGCCGATCTTCATGCGCAGCTGGTTGATGAAGATCACGATGCAGCGCGAGCGGCTGATCGAGCCGGTCAGCTTGCGTAAGGATTGCGACATGAGCCGCGCCTGGAGGCCGACATGGCTGTCACCCATTTCGCCCTCGATCTCGGCCCGGGGGACCAGCGCGGCGACCGAATCGATCACCAGCACGTCGATCGCGTTGGAGCGCACCAGCGTGTCGACGATCTCCAACGCCTGCTCGCCGGTATCCGGCTGCGAGACGATCAGTTCGTCGATGTTGACGCCCAGCTTCTTGGCATAGACCGGATCGAGCGCATGCTCGGCATCGACGAACGCGGCGGTGCCGCCGCCCTTCTGCGCCTCGGCAATCACATGCAGCGCGAGGGTGGTCTTGCCCGAGCTTTCCGGCCCGTAAATCTCGACCACGCGGCCGCGCGGCAAGCCGCCGATGCCGAGCGCGATGTCGAGCCCCAGCGAACCGGTCGAGATCGCTTCGACCTGCATCGTCTCTTTGCTGCCCAGCTTCATCGCCGAGCCCTTGCCGAACGCGCGGTCGATCTGGGCGAGCGCTGCTTCGAGCGCCTTCTGCCGGTCCATGGTGTCCTTGTCCTTGCCTTCTTGAATCAGCTTGAGCTGCGCCGCCATGGCAATTCCCCTTGTGCTACCGGCCGACCGGGAAGGTCAACATGGGCAGCTTCGTATTGCATTTGTTCCGTCGGAACAAGAGGAGAACGAAACGTCGGTATCTTTCTTACAGCCCTGCTTTCATCAGCCACTCATGGAAGATCCGCACGGGGCGGTCCTCCAGATCGCGCTCGCGGCAGACGAACCAGTAGCTGTACGGGCTCTCGACATCGATATCGAACAGGCGCGCAAGCCGGTCGTCCTGCGCGCGGCTGAAGTGATCGTCGTGCATGATCGCAATACCGAGACCCTGTGCGGCGGCTTCGAGGACGAGCTGGCCCGAATCGAAGTGATCGATCGCGGCGGGTTCCAGCTTCTCGAAGCCGAGGGCCGCCTTCCACGCATCGAAGCTTTCGGGGAGTTCGTGGTGGATCAGGAAGGTCTGCTTGGCGAGCTTCTCGATGCTGGGCGCGTGCCCGATCTCTTCGGCAATGGCCTTCGAGGTGAACGCGTAGACCCGGTTGTTGTCGAGGCGCAGCGAGTAGAGCCCGGGATCGGGCTTCTTGGTCAGGATGATCGCGGCATCGAGCGTATCTCCGACGCGGCCTTCCAGGTTGGGGCTGGTGTCGATGTCGATGTGCAGCCGCGGGTGGAGTTTGCGCAGCTCGGGCAGGCGCGGGAACAGGCGCTGGCCGCCGAACAGCGAGGGCACGCCCAGATGGAGCCGCAGAACTTGGCCGCGATCGATCTGGCTCTCGACGGCTTGCGCCAGCTCTTCGAGCTTGGGCTCGACGATGTTGTAGAACGTCTGCCCTTCGTCCGTCAGCTTCATCGCCTGATGCTGCCGCGTGAACAGGCGCTTGCCGGTGAAATCCTCGAGCGCCTGCACGCGCCGCGACAGCGCGGAGGGCGAGAGGCCGAGCTCGCTCGCCGCGGCTTTGGCGGAGCCCAGGCGGACGACCCGCACGAAGGCTTCCAGAGCGCGCAGTGGAGGTAAACGGCGAGCAGCCAAGAATCGTCCTTTTCAAATAGACCGGCGAAATGGGGAAGAATGCGGGACTTTTCAGTCCTCCGCGTCTTCACGCGTGACAGGCGGGTGCAGGCGCAGCCGCGTCACGTGGCGCTCATTACCCCCAGTGACTTCGATGCGCCAGCCGCTTTCGTGCTGAAGGATCGCGCCGACCTCGGGCACATGCCCTGCGAGCAGGAACGCCAATCCGC
>CAJCHR010000240.1 GCA_903970225.1 Actinobacteria bacterium 21-64-8
AGCGCTGTGCGGTGCTGACCGGCTCGGGCGAGAAGGCGTTCGCCGCGGGCGCCGACATCAAGGAAATGGTCGAGAAGCCCGGCGCGCAGTTCTTCGCCGAGGACTTCTTCTCCGGCTGGCAGAACGAGTTCACCAAGCCCACCCGCAAGCCGTGGATCGCCGCGGTCAACGGCTTCGCTCTGGGCGGTGGGTGCGAAGTGGCGATGATGGCGGACTTCATCATCGCATCCGAAACCGCCAAGTTCGGCCAGCCCGAGATCAAGCTTGGCGTCGCGCCCGGCATGGGCGGCACGCAGCGCCTGACCCGCGCGGTGGGCAAGGCCAAGGCGATGGATCTGATGCTGACCGGCCGCAACATGGGCGCCGAAGAGGCCGAGCGCGCGGGCCTCGTCAGCCGCGTCGTTCCCTCCGCCGACCTGCTGACAGAGGCGCTGAAAGCGGCCGAGACGATAGCCGCCATGGCCCCACTCGCGGCGATGATGAACAAGGAGATGGTCGACATGGCGTTCGAGACCACGCTCGAGACCGGTCTGCTGCTGGAGCGCAGGATGTTCCAGGTCCTGACCTCCACCGAGGACAAGACCGAAGGCATGAAGGCCTTCGTCGAGAAGCGCCCGGCGGTCTGGAAGGGCAACTGAAGCGATCGCCTTCCGTTCGCGGGAGGCGTCCGCATTGCTATCTGCAGTGCTGCGTGGTCGCCATCCAGTGCGGCTTTCCGTAATTCGGCCGCACGAAACGCTCGACGCGCCCATCGGCGCCGCACCGCGATTCGCCGTCTTCCGGGCCATCGTAATCGTCGTAATAGCGCTCTTCCCGCTCGGCGTAGCGGCTGCGCCGCTTCGCGCAGGACTGGAGCGTCGATTGCCAGTGTGGTCGGCCATAGCGGGGCACCATGAACCGTTCGATATGGCCGTCCGCGCCGCAGCGCGACTCGCCGTCTTCCTGCGCGAATGCGGGGCTCGTCACGAGCGGAAGCGGCGCGGTGCCGATCGCCAATAGGCCTACGATTGCCGCAAGTCGCACGGTAGCGTTCATCGATCCCCCCAAGACTTCGGAAAAACACGCGGTCACCTGTGGTGACCGATCCGTTCCGAACTTTCCGAGGGTATCGCCGCCCAAGCGGAAGGCAAGCCTGAATGGACGATGCGGCGGCGGTGCTTACAGCACCGCATCGATGTCAGCGGCGCTGTGCCGCTCGGGCACATAACCCTCGCCATCGCGATTGACCCGGATACCGCGCTGCACCGCCGACCGTGCGGTCAGTTCCTCCGCCCAGCGGTTGAGGTTCTTGTAAGAGGCGAAGTCCAGAAATTCGGCCGAGCCTTCGTATGTCTCATTGCGGTAGATCGCGCCGAACCAGCCGTAGATCGCGATATCGGCGATCGTATAGTCGTCGCCCGCGAAATAGCGCGTCTCGGCCAGCCGCCGGTCGGCGACATCGAGCAGGCGCTTCACTTCCATCGTGAAGCGGTTGATCGCATATTCGATCCGCGTCGGGGCATACTTGAAGAAATGTCCGAAGCCGCCGCCCAGGATCGGCGCGGTCGACATCTGCCAGAACAGCCATGACAGCGTCTCGGCGCGGCCTGTTGCGTCCTTCGGGATGAAGGCGCCGAACTTTTCGGCCAGGTGAAGCAGGATTGCGCCCGATTCGAACACGCGGATCGGTTCGGAGCCCGAAATGTCGAGCAGCGCCGGTATCTTGGAATTGGGGTTCACGCCGACGAAGCCGGACGAGAACTGGTCGGCGTCCATGATCCTGATCCGCCAGGCGTCGTACTCGGCGGCGGTGAAGCCTGCGGCGAGCAGTTCCTCGAACAGGATCGTCACCTTCTGCCCATTGGGCGTGCCGAGCGAATAGAGCTGGAACGGATGATTTCCGCGCGGCAGGTCCTTGTCGTGCGTGGGGCCGGCGATCGGGCGATTGATGTTCGCGAACTGGCCGCCGCTGGCGCTGTCCCAGGTCCAGACCTTCGGGGGGACGTAATCGGCTTCGGCCATGTCGCGCGTTCCTCATGCTGCTTCGCGGCATAGCTGGGGTCGCCGCTCATCTTCGACAACCGGCGCGGTGCGATGCTTGAGCAATGCTCAACGATTGACTCGGCACGCCAAGCGCGGTTCAATGCGGCGAACAACTATTCGCAATGGGAGAACAGACGTGGCGTCCACCATGGACAATCCGCCCCCGGCCGGTGCGCCGCTTAGCAACCGCCAGGTCGATACGATCCGCGGGCAGTACCACAAGTTCATGCTGATCCCGATGCTGGAAGAGCATGCCACATGGTTCGACGCCGGCCCGATCGCGATCGCGGTCGAGGCGCGCGCGCTGGGCGACAGCCCCGAGCGGATGGTGCGCGGCCCGAGCATCCACGTGTTCGATGCGACGCACCGCGACGAGTTCGTCCGCTTCGACGTGTTCGGATCAGTGCTGCACTATCACTACATTCACAATGACGAGAACAGCAACACGCTGTGGGGTTACGATCCCGACACCAACGGACCGATGATCCCGTGGATCATCGAGGCGCTCAAGAACCGCCTGCCGGTGATGCTGCGCCGCGCGGGCGAGCTGACGCTGGCGAACGAGATCGAGGAGCAGGGCTGGGACACGAGCGTGCTGCCCTGTGTCGCGAGGGCCGCCACCGCCGCACTCGCTCCGCGTGAGGATGATCTCAGGCGCGCCAAGGAAGGTATGGACTGGATGTACCGCTGGAAGGCGGTGCACCCGCAGTTCAATACGGTGGAAGAGGGCGAGTACTGAGCAAAAATCCTCCCCGCATGCGGGGAGGTGGCAGCCCAGAGGGTTAGCGAGGGGACGGTCGGCTTCGTGCGCTCTTGGAAGAGCGTGCCGAAGGTAACCCCTCCACCAAGCCGCTATGCATCGCGGTCCCCCTCCCCGCAGGCGGGGAGGGTTTGCGGTTTACGCGGGACGGCGGCTGGGCCGGCGATCGCCGCCTTGGGCGGGGTTCGAACTGCGCTGACGGTCACCGCCGCC
>CAJCHR010000241.1 GCA_903970225.1 Actinobacteria bacterium 21-64-8
GCGGCAATGAACAACGGATTGCTGGTGAGCGCGCGCACCACGCGCTCACCCAGCTTTCGCGCTGTTGCCCCATCGGGCGGCAGCTGATCGTTCTGCTTCACCTCGGCTGATTGCGCACCGGCGGTCGACCTGCCGTCTTCCCATTCTGCGGCGTCCATGATGCGGCGAAAATCCGCAACCTCAGCCTTGCTTAGAACGTCCGGTACGCAAACCAGCATGCAGTGTTACCTGAATTTGAAATCGACGCTCAGCGTGAAGCTGCGGCCGGGCGCGATCTGGATGAACGGCTGCGCGCTTTGATACAGCGCATCGTAGTAGGTCTTGTTGGTCAGGTTCTGCACATAGAGCTTCGCGCTGGCAAAGTCGTTGATCTTCGCCTCGGCGAAGACATCGAAGCGCCAGTGCGACGGCAGCAGCGTCGGCCGCGGCGTGCCCGGGTAGGGGATGTTGCCGTTGGCCACCAACAACGAACCGCCCTTGATCTGCGAGGCGTAGACGCTCTGGCCGCCCAGCTCGAGCCACTTGGTGACCTGGTACTTGGTCAGCAGGTTGAACGACTGGTGCGCGATGTTGGCCAGCTGGAGCCCGATGTTGGTCGGCACGATCGACTTCGTGACCTTGGTGTTGAGCAGCACCAACCCGCCCTGCAGGCTCCAATCGTCGGTGATGTTGCCCGCGAGTTCGAAGTCGAGGCCTTTTACCCGGTACGCCGCATTGGCGACAATCGTGCCGCTGACGGTGCCCGGAATGCCCGCGGGCGTGGTCTCGCGCGCATTGGTGACGTTGGTCTGGAAGGCTGCCGCCGTGGCCAACAGGTGGCCTCCCAGGATCTGCCACTTGGTGCCGACTTCGTACGAGCGGCTGCGGATCGGCCCATAGATCTGGTTCTGCGTGGCCGAAAGGCCGCCGTAAGCGCTGCTGGTCGCGTCGAGTTCAGCGCCGACGGGATCGGCAGCGGTCGCGAAGGCGAAATAGACGCTGCCGATCGGAACCGGCTTGACCACGATCCCGGCATTGTAGCTCCAGATCCCGTCATCGGCATGGCGCGAGCTGGTGTTGTTGGTCGAGGTGATGTCGTAGTCGTCATAGCGGATGCCGCCGTTGACGATGACGAGATCGTTATAATTGAGTGTGTCGGTTACGTAGCCGGCTTTGGTGTTGACGCGGTACCGTGTCGGGTTGGTTCCCAGTACGGGCGAGTTGGATCCATAGACGTAATGCACCGGGTTTGCGACGGGCGTGATAACCGCGCCGTTCGAGACGATTATGACCGGGCCGGTGGTCAGCTCCGAGGTGAACCCGGTGTAGCTGTTGAGATCGACCTTCTCGTTCGAGAATTCGCCGCCCGCGACCAACGTGTTCTTGAACGCGCCGCTGCCGTATTTCCAGGTCAGCTGCGGCTGGTCGGCGATGACCGTGGTCGGCTGGTACTTGCTCTGCGCGTTGAGCTGCACGTAGCCAGAATTGTGCGTGGCAGTGGAGTTGTAAGGCGCGGTGATGGGGTTTGTCGCGCTCGGATTCTCGGGCACGGTGCCTAGATAGTCGAGCAGCGAGTGGCTCGCGCGGAAGTTGTTCTCGAGCGTCAGGTTGTCGCTTGGCTGCCACTTCAGGTTGACCGTGCCGACGTCCTGCGTGGACCGGGTGAAGTCGCGGTTGACGATGCCGTAATAGGTGTTGCGGGACACGCCCTCCGAGGTCACCGGGATGCGATTGACCTGGTCATAAGGCACACCGAAATCGGGCAGGCCCCAGATGTGGGTGTGCGAGTAATTGGCGGTGAGGGTCAACGTGTCCGATGGCCGGATCGCGATCGCGGCAGCGATGCCCCAGCGATTGTCGGTGGTGAAGTCACGGCCGGCCACGTTGGAATACTGGATCACGCCATTGAGCCGGATGTCGACGATCGGGCTCAGTACGTGGTTGACGTCGAACGTGCCGCGCTTGAGCTCGTCGCTGAAGCCGCCTTCACCCTGGACGTGGATGAAGTTGGTGTCGGTCGCCTGCTTGGTCACGATGTTGAGCGCGCCGCCGGTGGTGCCGCGGCCCGCGAATGACGATGCCGGCCCGCGCAGGATCTCGATCTGCTCGACGTTGAAGTTTTCGCGAATGGCAACGCCCGGGTCGCGCACGCCATCGATGAACACGTCGTTGCGCGCATCGAAGCCGCGGATGAAGAAGCGGTCGCCGAACGCGTTCC
This sequence comes from Actinobacteria bacterium 21-64-8, assembly GCA_903970225.1. Classification (GTDB taxonomy): domain Bacteria; phylum Pseudomonadota; class Alphaproteobacteria; order Sphingomonadales; family Sphingomonadaceae; genus Novosphingobium. Next base: position 2,198 of record CAJCHR010000241.1, read on the forward strand.
CACCTTCGCCCGAACCCAGCGTCACGCCCGCGGTCGAGCGCAGCACTTCGCGAAGCGAGGTCGCGTTCTTGTCCGCCAGCGCTTCCTTGGTGATCACGGTCACCGTGCGCGGCGTGTTGAGCACAGGCTCGGTGAACTTGCCCGATTGGAGGCGGTCAGCCTTGTAGGGCGCAGCGGGATCGGAATAAGGATCGGCGTCAGGCACCGCCGTGCCGCTCACGCGCACCGGACCGAGACGCTCGGCGCCGTTGTCCTGCGAAGGGGCTGCGTTCCCCGTATCCTGCGCCCAGGCCGGTGCCGCCTGAAAAAAACCTGTCATGGCGCCTGCCATCATCAGGCTTGCTCCGATTGAACGGGCCCAACGCCCCCCGTCTGCTCGCATCTTGAAACTCCCTGTACATTCTGAACGGCGTTTTCACACTCGGACGCTGGCCCATATTGGTATTGCAAGTGAGTTGCAACCTCATGTGTCCGTTCGCTGCTCCCATCGGATAATGCTGGCCGTTGCGGCCGGATTATCGCGCGGATCTTGCTGCTCTGACTTGCCGAGCCTGTATGAAATCACGTCTCGCCCGCCCGGGGGACACGTCTTTCCCGCCTGGTCGCGTCGCCACTGTTCGCGAATTTTCCGAAGCTTTGAATCTACACGGATTTGATAGAATAGCGCTTGCGCCCAATAAACCATGAAAGTTTCATTATTCTCTTGGGGAATTAGGGACATCTCGGCGATATGCTAACAAGCCGTGGAAGCTCTTCGGCGGTTTCCGTGCGCTATGCCTTGTGGTTCGTTGGATACCTGCGACAATTGGCGACATCCGATCCAATTAATGATCGTAAAACTCGATCACGATATCGATGTTAATCAATGATGCAGCTTTCGGGTCGTAAGCTACAAACCAGACATCGAAACGGTGGGAATGCTGTGAAGCGGTCGAAAATTGACCGTGCAGGCTCTCAGGTGACGGTCGACCTTTACGCTGAGGTGCGAGCGTGAAGGGTTGCAGGGCACCAGTCACGCGGTTTCGGGAAGGGGTTCCCGGCATCGATGGGCAGATGGAGACGGTGGGTCAGCCCGGCGTTTTCTGAGCGAGCGCGGCTAATCTGGCAGACGTTGGGGCATCGGCATTCGCCGGTTTGGATTCGTCGGTCGGGTGAGTTGAATGCGTCGTTTGACAGGTACGGGAAGTGCGCCTGTGACTGGCGCGTTTTTATTCTGCATGTCCGCATCCAAAAATGTGGAGGCAACGTACTGTACAACGCGCTTCGCAAATATTGAGGTCGAGTTAGATTATGTCCCGGGGGTTTGCGCGGCGGTGCGCGGCAGGTTGTGTCGCGGCCAGACGTCTGTTCATCTTTTCCGCGGCGCAAAGAGCCGCTTTCCACACTGGTGTCTTCGGTGTCCGGGAGGGCTCGTTCCCGCCGGGTGTTGCATCGCACGCGATCGGTGCGAATGGAGCCCGTTGATGGTAACGACGTCTCTTCCGTCAGGCGCCGTTCGATTCGAGCGGAGCGGCGCGAACTCGCAGCCGAGCTGGCCGCTGCGGGAGAGATTGCCTGTGTCTAAGTCCTTGAAAAATCTGCGGGTTGCGATCGTGCATCCGTTTCTCATCGGCCAGGGTGGCGGTGAGCGCGTGATTGACGCGCTGGCGCGCATTTTTCCGCAGGCTGAACTCTTCACCCTGATCCTGGACGAGGCCTCGCTGTCGCCTGAGCTTCGCGGGCGGAAGATCCACTCGACGTTCCTCGATCGCTTCCCGTCGGCGGCGCGCTTCTACCAGCATCTCTCGCCGTTTTACGATATTGCCGCCGCCCGCCATCGGCTGGACGATTTCGATCTGGTGATCAGCTCAGGTGGTCCAGGCGTGAAGACCGCGAAGGTTCCCGCGCATGCGCTTCACGTTCACTACTGCCACTCGCCCGTTCGTTACCTGTGGGATCAGAATGCTATCTGGATGAAGCGCTTGCCGGCGATTCTGCGTCCGGCTTTCTCGGTGAGTTCGCGCTCGCAGCGCCGCCGCGATTATGCCGCGGCGCAGACCGTGAACGCGTTCATATCCAACTCCGATTATATCGGGCGGCGCATTCAGCGTTATTACGGCCGCACGAGCACGACGATCTACCCGCCGGTCGCGATCAACAGGGGGCCGGTCGGTCAGGAAATCGGCGATTATTTTCTCACGGTCGGCCGCCTGGTTCCCGGGAAACGCACCGAACTGCTGATCGAGGCCTGCAACGAGCTTGGCCGGCGGCTGATCGTGGTCGGCGGCGGTCCCGAACTGGCCCGCTTGTCGCAGCTTGCCGGGCCCACCGTCACGATGGCGGGCAGGGTTGGCGATGCCGAACTGGTCGAGCTGTACCGGGGGGCGCGCGCGTTCCTGTTTGCCTCGAACGAGGACTTCGGCATCGCGACAGCGGAAGCGCAATCTTATGGACTGCCGGCCATCGCCTACGGCTATGGCGGCTCGAAAGAAATCCTCGAGACCGACGAACTTGGGGTCAGCAGCGCAGTGCTGTTTGCCGAACAATCCAAATCGGCAGTCTCCGAAGCGATTCTTCGTTTCGAAAAAGTCGAAACGTCTTTCAACCGGGAGAAAATAAGCAGCCTTGCGGAGAGATTTTCTGACGAGAACTTCGAGAAGTATATTGTGGAATATCTGTCTTCCCAGTTAGAAATATTCCATATATAAAATGAAAACTTAGAAGTTAGGTGAGTGTGATTTCCGGATAGAACAATATCAGGGAGTGGCTTTTAAGCAGAGGCAATTCGAAGACTTCCCGCTAGTGATCATAATAGTGCCTGTGCTTGTAAAGAGATTGCAGGAATGACAGAAATAACGAAGCAGATATGCATATGTCCTGCAAAATATTATATTAGGTACGTTATTTGTAAACCGTAAATAAAAATAATTTATAGATTATAACATAATATAGAAACTTCAGATCAAACTCAAACAGGGGAATACGTATGTACAAATCTTTTGGAGGCGAGGTCGATGTGCTCGACGCTCGCAAACCAGATACCTGGTCGCCGCGAGTGTTCGGCCTTTCGGTCAGTACCCTCGATGTAGCCGGAGTCGCACAGCATGTCGCGACCCCGGGCACGACCAACGGCAAGGCGAGCTTGTTCGTCACGGCCAATATTCAGCACATTTCGGTGATGCGGCACGACGAAGCGCTGCGAAAAGTGCTGGAAACCGCTGATCTGCTGACGTGCGATGGCTTCCCGGTCGCACGGTATGCGCAGATGCGCGGCTGCGAGGTTCCCGGACGGATCACCGGCCGTGAGGTCGTGGACGAGCTTATGCACCGCGTGACGCTCGACGAATCGCACCGGCTGTTCTTCCTGGTCGACAGCGAAGAGACCGCCGTGGCGGTCCTTCGCTGGGCCGCGACCAATGCCTGGCACGTCGGCGTCAAGGTCGAAATCGCACCGCCCAGGTTCGGCGAAGATGACAGCTACTGCGAGCAGCTCGCCGAGCAGATCAGCGAATTCGGTGCGACACTGCTGTTTCTTGGCGTCGGCGCACCGCGCAGTGAACTTTTCGCTGCACGCTATCGCGATCGCCTGCCGAACTGCTGGGCGCTGTGCATCGGTCAATCCCTGAAGATCTCGCTGGGCCTGATCACGCCTCCGCCGGCGCTTGCGGTGTCGTTCAAGGTCGAATGGCTGTGGCGTCTGGCGTTGGAGCCGAAGCGGTTGATGCGCCGCTACACCGCCGGTGCGGTGGGCTTCGCCTTCGCCGTCCTCGAGGATCAGCGGGTCTTCAGGCGCTGGGTCGTCTGAAGCATTCGCGGTTGTGAGATCGGAGGGCGCACCCCTGTCCTCCGATCCTGCTTTACAATACTCTGGGGTAATCAGCCGCTGATCAGGAACCGTGGCCACGCAATGCGCTGCCCGGTCACGATCAATCCGCTGAGCGGTCGGCCAAGCCTCGCCGTCAATGATGCGGCGTTACGGGCGGCAGACCGCAGCGTCTGTTCGACATGAACCACCAGCACCGTATCGTCCGCAGACGTGATGGTCTGTTCGATCAACCACTGCATCGGCGCCGCGCCGCCACGATCCGTGATCGGCGGAACGAGTAGCACGATCCACCGGCGATCCTTGCGCAAGGTGGCAAGAAGCGCTGCACCGTCACCGGTCCCCCACACCGTCGATATGACCTGGACACGAGTTCGCTCCGAGAGCGAATTGGTCAGCGCGGCGAAGTGATCCTGCTGCGACGCATAAGCCGACGGCTCGAAATGGACGACGGCGAGTTCGTTGCCGTCGTCGCTCTCGAGATGGCGCAGAAGCGTCAGCAGCGCCCAGTCGTAATCTTCGGACTGTGTCGAGAGCATCGCGATGACACGGCTTTCGCCGGCCACGGCCGGCAGATTGACGAGCCGCTCACGCAGCCCCTCTGCGCCGCCTGGCCCGCCGATTTCCGGATAACGCACGTCGGCGATGACCTGGGTGTCAGTGCTGGTAGTGGCCTCGCTTCCGTCGAGCAGGACTTTGCGGGTGGTGACGCGATAGAAAAGCGCCGCTGCGGCCAGCACGATACCGGCGATGATCGCGCCCACGATGAGCAGCACGATCGAGTTGCTGCGCCGTGTCGGAAGATCGGGCTGCTGGATGACCCGGACGTTGGTGCTGCCATTCAGCACCTCGGTATCCCGCGTGCGCGCCTGCGCAACCTGGGTCGACAGCAGGCGAAAGCGATCTTGCGCGGCGTCGCGCGCCTGCTTGAGTTCCGCGATCTTGCCGGCAACGGCGTTGAGCGAGAGCAGCCGCGTCTGCGATGCGTCGATCTCTCGTCCCAGCTGCGCGCGCTTGGCGACCAGGCCGGCGCGCGAGGCGGTGGACGCGACGACTTGCTCCTGAGCGGTGTCCAGAGCGCCGTTTCGGCCGATCCGGCGTGCGACAGACAGATCGCCGCGCTGCGCGGTGATCGCGGTGCGCAGCCCTGCGATCTGCTGATCGACCTGAGCGATGAGCGGTGAGCCCGCCATGTAGCGCCCGGCAAGATCGGCGCGTTTGGCCTCCAGCTGCGCGAGTTGCCCCTGCGTCTCGGACAGCGAGCGGGTCGCTTCGCTATCGTCGCGGTACACCTCGACGGTGCTCGGCATGGTCCGCGCAGAGCGGCGCATGCTGCCGAGATTGCCAACCGCGCCCGACAAATCGGCGCTGGCCTCCGAACGCTGCTGGCGGAGTGTGGTGTCGGCTTCCACCGCGCCGGCGATCTGCGCATCGATATCGGCAACGCCGTGCGCGGCCTGGAAGGAGCGCAGCGCCTCGTTCGCCTGCACCATGTCGCGCGCTGCGCCGCCAAGCTGCGTTTCGAACATCGCGGTACGGCCGGACGTCAGCACTTGTGCGCGGGTGGCGTAGTAGGACTTGATCAGGGCCCGCAGTTCCTGCTCGGCCCGCGCGGGGTCTCGGCCCGTCAGGGCAAGCTCGATCACGTTCGCGCCCGAAACCCGCGTGACGGAGAGCGCGTCGGTGAATTTCTCGCGCGCTTTTTCGAGCTCCATCGGATCTTTCGGCGCATCCGGTAGCGCGGCCACCGCAGCGCGGTGCAGGTCGTGACTCGAAAGCAGCTGCATTTCGAGGTTCACGACATCGTCGGGTTTGAACAGCTCGGAACGAGGCGGCGCGGATGCTTCGCTCGGCACGTCGTAGGAATCGGAAGTCAGCGCGAGCAACCGCGCCTCGCTGCGATAGCGCGGCGGCGTAATCAGCGCCGCCAGAACTCCCAGAATAAATATAGTGAGAAATACGTAGAGGGCGGTCTTCCGATAGTAGTAGATACTCTTCAGAAGCGCATCGTTAACGGTCAATCTGGATCGCGTATCGCGCTTGAGTCTTGTCGTTTTCAGATCGGAAAGCGTGTTCATCAGATATTTGCCGCAAACTCGTCTATCATGATGACGCCCGCCCGTAGCGCGCTATTCCTCACGCACGCCGCTGGGTATATAGCCAAGTCAGATGCGAGAGAAGGGCGCTTTTCATCCGCAATGGTCTATCGGTCGCCGGGAGGTGCCGTGACGAACGAGGGGTCGTATATGGTTCAGAGAAGCGTGCTGGCACTGATGGCGTTCGTGGCCATGGCGGCATCCTCCGCGCCGCTTCTTGCGGAAGATGCGGACACCGGCCAGTACCGGCTTGCACCGGCGGACCAGATCGCCGTGACGCTGCCGCTCAATCCCGAAATCAACGCGAGCGGGACGATCGGACCGGACGGCCGGTTCAGCATACCGCTCGTGGGCAGGCTGCCGCTTGGCGGCCACACCGTCGATGAAGCCGAGAAGCTCATTGCCGATGGTCTCCGCACCGGCGGCATCGTCGCCGACGCGCGTCCGAGCATCGCGATCACGACGTATTCCGCAACGATCTATGTTGCCGGGGAGGTTCGCACTCCGGGCTCCATTGCGCTCAGCCGGCCGCTCGACGCGTATCAGGCGGTGGTCCTGGCCGGCGGGCTGCTCGACACCGCGCGAAGCGGCAAGGTCGCGGTCATCAGCCGCAGCGTCACCGGCGCGGCGACGGTCAGGCTGATCAATCTGCACGATTATCCGCGCAACGATGCCGGGCCGACCCTGCGTCTTGCGCCCGGCGACGTCCTGTTCGTACCCAAGAGCCGGATTGCCGAAATCGATCAGTGGATCGAGCAGCACATCAACAAGGTCGTTCCCAACTCCCTGAAATTCAACTTCAACATCGGAGACACGACAACCGCGGCATCGAACGCGACGATCACGCCATGAGCGCAGGCCAGCGTCAGGCCGCACCATTGACGACCGCGACTGCGCTGGGCGATTGGGCGTTTCAAGACGACGCCGCAGGGGTCGAGGCAGAGGAAAAGGCCGCGAGCAAGCGGCGCACGGTGCTGCTTGTCTTCGCGCTGCCGCTGTTCGGCCAGACCTTCCACTACATGAAGGATCTGCCGCCGCTCTGGGCCTTGTCCAAGGCACTGCCGATCATCTCGCTGCCCTTGGCGTTCCCGCTGCTCTTGCGTGGCCGTATGCCGCTCACCTTCGAGTGGCTGATGGCGTTTCTGTGGCTGGTGATCGTGTCGAGCGCGATCGGCATATTCACATTCAACCAGAATTTCCTCATCGGGCTCACCGCGCAGATCAAGCTCCTGCCGATGCTGTATTGCCTCTCGTTTCTCGGGCTGCTGCTGATCGTCCGGCCGACGATCGAGGAACTGCAGCGCGCCTTTTTGTGGTGCGCTGGCCTGACGTTCGGGGCGCTGGTGCTGCTCTGGGCGTTCGCGCCGCAATCCTGGTATGCCACCGCTTACGAACTCGGCGACGCACCGCTGCTCAGTGCCGATGATCGCGGCAATCGCATCCGCATGCCGATGTATTTTGGCATGATCGCGTTCTTCGGCCTCTATCGCGGCTTCTTCAAGAAGCCGACGGTCACGGGAGGGCTGCTGGTCGCACTGGCACTCGCGGTGATCGTCGGGATCGTGAAGACCCGTGCTGTGGTGCTCGCGACCGGGGCGACGCTGATCTGCTCCTCGTTCATCTCCGCGAGCCCGCGCTGGCGGATCGTGTCGCTGCTAGTGTCGCTCCTCGGCGCATTGGCGCTGCTCCAGATTCCCTATGTGGCGGGTGCGTTCGACACGGGCTCGTCATCGGGATTCGACGTTCGTGCGACCACCATCGCCAAGGCCAGCGGCTTCCTCGGCGCCAGTCCTTTTCGCTGGCTGTTCGGGGTCGGCACGATCAGCTCGATCGATCCGGCCGGCCTTGCACATTACTTCAACCATTTCTTCTTCCTGGCCGACATCGCGTGGCTGGGAGTCATATTCGAATTCGGGCTGATCGGCGCCGCCGTGATCTTCGGGCTGCTGCTCGGCACGCTCGTCTTCACCGCACGACTTCGCAAGCAGGTGGACGGCACGTTCCTTGCCGGTGCTCAGGACTATGTGCTGTTCACGATCCTGATCTCCGCGCTTTATTCGACGATGACACTGCAACCGGGCGAGATCGCGGTGATCACCGCATCGTGCGTCTATTGCTGGATGATCGTGCGCGAAAACGGCGCGGAGGAGACGCTGGGTTCATGAGGGCCGCGATTTCGATCGTCGCGCTCGCGGCATTGCTCGCGTCGGGCGAGAGCGCTGCCGCTTCCGCACCAACCGAGATTTCCGTCGACGCGCGAAAGTCGCTCCGCAAGATCAATCCCGCGATCTACGGCGTGGCCTTCGCGAGCACTGCGGTCCTGCTCGATCTCAACCTTCCGCTGAACCGCTCGGGCGGAAACAGTGCGACGCTGTATAACTGGCGGATCGATGCGCGGAATGCCGGCTCGGACTTCTTCTTCGAGAGCCTGCCCGCGACCAGCGCGATCGGCGATCAGTTCCAGAACGGGTTTGTTTCTGCCTCGCGGGCCGGCCATGCCGCACCGATGATCACGATCCCGATGATCGGCTGGGCCGCGAAGCTGGGCCCCGGCGGCACGAAGCTCGCGGGTTTCTCGGTCGCCAAATACGGGGCGCAGCAGGCCGTCGATTCGCAGTTCTTTCCCGACGCGGGCAACGGTATCCGGCCCGGCGGCAGCATGATCGTGGGCAACGATCCGGACGACGCGGCGCTGGCGGTGACTCCCGCCGAGGCAACGGCGCGCGTGGCCAGCCTCGTCGCGAAGTGGGGCAATCGCACCGCAGGCGGGGTGCCGTATTACATCATCGATAACGAACCGAGCCTGTGGCACCTCACGCACCGTGCGGTAAACGCGACCGGGGCGCACGCGCTGGAAGTGGCGAAGGGCGTGATCGCCACGTCGGCCGCGATCCGCCAGTCGGACCCGGCTGCGCTGATCGTCGCGCCCGAGGAATGGGGTTGGCCAGGATACTTCGCCAGCGGCTTCGATCAGCAATCGGCCTCGCGCAACCTTCCGGCCGCCGGCTTCGATCGGGTAAAGCAGACCGGCGGGCTCGAGTATCTGCCGTACCTGCTGCGTACCTGGAAAGCGGCAGGTCACCCGGTGGACATGGTCAGCGTGCATTTCTACCCGCAAGGCGGCGAATACCCCAGCGAAGCGGCGGGCAGTCGCACAATTCAGCTCCTGCGCAATCGCTCGACCCGCTCGCTGTGGGATCCGAACTACCGCGATACGAGCTGGATCGGGAGCGTGGTCCAATTGATCCCGCGGCTGCGCGGCTGGGTCGATGCGAACTACTGGCCGGGCACGCCGATCGCGCTGACCGAATACAACTGGGGCGGCGAGCAGAGCATGAGCGGGGCCACCGCGCAGGCCGACATCTGGGGGATCTTCGGCCGTGAGGGTCTCGATCTGGCGGCGCGCTGGCAGGCGCCCAAGCCGGGAACCCCGGTCTACCGTGCGATGCGGCTCATCCGCAATTACGACGGCCACGGCGCCGCCTTCGGCGATACCGCTCTGCAGGCCACGGGACCGAACCCCGATGCGGTTTCGGTCTTCGCGGCGCGGCGCGGCAAGGATGGCGCGCTGACCGTGCTCGTCGTCAACAAGGGCCTGGATGCACCGACTACAGTGGGCATAACGCTGCTTCTGCCCGCGGCCTCGACGGCCGCGGGATTGCATGCAAAAGCGTATCGTCTCACCGCCTCTGGTCAGACCGGACCAAAGACCCTTACCATTTCGAGCGCCGGCCGGTTCGTGGACACGCTGCCTGCGCAAAGTATCGCGATTTACGAGGTGCCGGCCAGATGACAGTCGAATTTGCCGCTGAACCGGGGATCGCACCCACTGTCGTTCGCAGCTCGATGATGCGCTCGGCGGTGACCATCCTGGGTACGCGCGCGATCGACTTGCCGTGCCGCTATGGCTTCCACTTGCTGGTCGCGTGGAAGCTGGGCCTGATCGCGGCGGGCGCGTTCTACATCGTGTTCAGCTTCCTGACGCTCGCGGCAGGGGCAGGGCGGCTCGGGGTCGATCGGGCGATGACCCGCGAAGTGGCCCGGGCTATCGCCGCCGACCCTGGTGCCGATGTCCGCGCAGTGGTCGGCCGGGGACTGCTGATCATCACGGGACTGTCCGGTATCTCGGCGCTGGTGCTCGGCCTCCTTTCATCGGTTCTGGCGCGTGAGTTGTTCGCCAACCCCGCGCTCGGCTGGCCGATCCTGCTGGGCGCGATCTCGATCGTGCCGTTATGCCTGAGCGCCGGGGTCGCAGGCGCACTGGCCGGTCTGCACCGCGTGTCGCTCAGCCAGATGATCTATTCTTGGCTGTGGCCGGGTATCTTCTGCCTGCTCGGCATTGCGATCCCGCTGACGCTCAATCTGGCGATGGTCCTCCTGGTCGTCTCGATGACGGCAGCCGCGATCGCCGCGTTCGTGCTGCTGTGGTGGCTGCTTCCGCCGGTTCGCGAAGGTGCGAAGCCGGCACAGCCCGCGCCGCTCCTGCCGCTGGGATGGTCGCTGTTCACCAGCGAACTTGTGCAACTCCTGACCTCGGCGCTGCCCGCGTTGGTGCTGGGCGCGGTCGCGAGTCAGGCGGCGGTCGGGGTGTTTGCCCTGGCATGGCGGTTGTCGCTGATCCTCAACCTGTTGATCGTCGCGATTGCCGCGATGGCCACGCCGCGGTTTGTGGACAACTCGGTGCGCGGTGACTTCGAGGGCCTGCGCAAGACCGCGGCGCATGCGATCGGGATCGTTCTGGCGGTCGGCGCGGTGCCGCTGATCGTTCTCGCCGTGGCGGCGCCGCACTTCCTCGCGCTGTTCGGCAAGGGCTTCGACGCCGGCACGACGACGCTGCGTCTGCTGCTGTTCAGCCAGCTGATCCTGATGCTGACCGCGACCACGCCCGAGCTTCTCGGCATGACCGGGCACGAGCGCGCGATGCAGCGTGCCAACACCTGGTCGATCGTGATCTTCGTACCGCTGCTATATGGACTCTCGGTATGGCTGAGCGCCGATGGCGCCGCGCTGGCGACGATCGCCTTCGCGGTGATCAACGCGGGCGCGGCATCGCTGCTGTCGCGCAAGTGGCTGGGCTTCACCCCGCTCGGTGCGCTGATATCGCCGTTTCGGAGCAGGTTGGCGGCGCGCCCGTCGCCGATCTCGGGCCAGTAGCGCCGCGTGAAGCCGCGACGATGGATAGCCAGGTCGCTTGCCATCACGGCAGCCGGATGCGTCGCGATCGGGCAGTTCGGCCGTATCAGCGTCACTGCGGACATGATCAACGTGCTGCTCGTCCCGCTGGTCGTGGCGCTGGCGGTCATCACGGTCTTCGCCTTCAGCGGGCGTGATTGGCTTGCGACCGGCATCGCCTTCGTCGGCCTGACCGCCAGCACCCTGCAATTGTTCGATGCGGTTCTGGACGTGGCGCCCCGGCACGCGGCGCAGGAGCCCTCTTCCGGACCCGCGCTGCGCATCGTCTCCGTCAACGCATTTCACGACAATGGCGACCCCGCTCGGCTCACCGAGGCGGTAACGCGTGCCAGGCCTGACGTGGTGCTGGTCCAGGAGGCCGACGGCGCGGCCGGTCCGACGATCGCCAGGCTCTTGCCAGGATACGCCCGCGTCTTCTCGTGCGCCGCGCCGCCGTGCTCGGCGGTGATCCTTTCGCGCTGGCCGGCGACGCGGGTCGTCGATGACGGTCCGCAGGGGGTGGATCTTCCTGATCTGCTGATCGCGAGGATCCGCGCGCCTTTCGGCGACTTCAACGTCGTCTCGGCGCACATGCCGCGGATGTACATGTGGGGTGCGGCGCCGTTCAGGAGCATGCTGGCCGATGCCTTGAGCACGCATGACGAATTGCCCACGCTGATGGGCGGAGACCTCAACCTGCCAACAGGCAGCTTCGGCCTGTTCCGCTTCGAACGCAGCATCCTGCTCAAGCGCGCAGAGCGGTGGATTCCGACGTATCCCGCCAACCTGCCGTTCCCGGCGATCGCGGCGATCGACCACGTCTACGTGAGTTCGGGCTGGGCCGTGCAGGAATGCCAGCGGCTCGCCAGCACGGGCTCCGACCATTTCGGCCTCGCCTGCGACGTCGTGCCAGGTCTGCGGGTGAAGGGCTTTGCCGCTCCTTAAGCCGCGCCCGTTGCGTGGCGCGCCGCGACATAGCCCCAGACGAAGGACGGACCGACGCTGGATCCTGCGCCGGGGTACGCGCCGCCCATGACGCTCGCGGTGGAGGTTCCCGTCGCATAGAGCCCGGGGATCGCCGATCCGTCCTCGCGCAGCACGCGCGCATCGCAATCGGTGATCACGCCGCCGTATGTGCCGACGTCGCCCGGATAGAACGGATAGGCGTAGAACGGGCCCTGCTCGACCGTTCCGAGCGAGGGTGATGGCTTCTGCGCGCTGTCGCCCAGGAACCGCTGATACGCGCTGCCACCGCGGCCGAAGTCTTCATCGACACCCCTGGCGACGAAGCCGTTGAACCGCTCGGCAGTGGCGGTCAGCCTTGCCGCGTCGATCCCGCATTGCTGCGCGAGTTCGGCGAGGCTTCCGGCGGTTTTCAGCCAGCCTTCGTCGAGCCACGCAGGCGGTTTCTTCGAACCGGGCATCGTGCCGGCGACCATGTATTTGCGCGCGTACTGGCTGTCGAAGATCATCCAGCTCGGCACTGCCGGCACCGTCTTGTTGCGCTCGAGCATCGCCTGGCAGAACGACATGTACGACTGTGCCTCGCTCAGATAGCGCTCGCCCGATTGATCGACGACGATCGAGTGCGGTTTGGCCAGCTCCGACACGACCATCGCGATACGGCCCGGCTGTCCGGGGGGGAGGGCGATCTGGTTGCCCACCATCTCGCCCATCTGTGCGATCGCGCCGCCGACGCGCATCATCTCCTGGATCATCTCGCCGGTGTCGCCGGGCGCGGTTGCCGTCCATTCGGAGGAGGTGCCGGGCTGATACAGGTCCCGCATCCCCTGGTTGTGCGCAAATCCGCCGGCATTGACGAGCACGCCAAGCCGGGCGCCGATGTGCCGTTCCTCCCCGTCGATCCGCGCGATCACGCCGGTAACGCGGCCGTTCTCATCGGTCAGCAGCCGCTCGACGCCCGCGTCGGTGTGCATGTCGACGCCGAGTTGCTGCGCGCGGTGGAGCATCCGGCCCTGCAGTGCGGCGCCGCTGCCCACCCAGTTGCGCCCGGTCAGCTTGGCGGCGGCGATTCGCAGCGCCACTTTGACCATCGTACGCTTGGCGCGCCAGGTCGTGTGGATCAGCGGCAGGTCCCACATTTCTTCGGACTTGATCGGCAAGGGCACGAAATTGGGCCGCAACTTGTGGCGCAGATCGCCGAGCAGGTTCGCATCGAACAGATCGGCGAACACCGCGCGCCCTTGTTCGACCGCGCCGGGAAGGTTGCTGTAATAATCGGGCCAGTAGGGATGGCGTTTGAGCGCGATGCCCTGCTCGACCAGGAAATCGACCATCAGCGGCGCCTGCGTGATGTAGGCGAGGCGGCGTGCGCGGGTCGCGCCGGGCATGTCGTTGTGATCGCCGACGACATGATCGAGGTAGGTCATCGCCCGATCGGCGCTGTCTTCCACGCCGTCCGCGGCCATGAAGCGGTTGGCCGGAATCCACAGGATGCCGCCCGATTTCGAGGTGGTGCCGCCGAACAGATCGGTTTTCTCGAGGATCAGCGGGGTCAGGCCCATCGCCTTGACCACCAGCGCGGCTGCCATCGATCCGCCGCCGCTGCCGACGATCACGAAGTCATAAACCTCGCCCAAACGCGCTTGGCTATCTTGCGCCATGCCTTGCACCTTTTCCGATCCGCGCGGCGTTTCCGCGTCACACTGTCGATGCGCAGTCGCGCCGGGAAGATCAACTCAATTGTGCATTCGTACAGCGGCGTATCCCGTAGATCGATCACTCACATGCCTCTTCCATGGGGTGTTGGCACCCGATGGACCGAACTGATTAAGCGATCGCACTGCCAAATTTGACATGACGGATGCGATCCTGCCAATCGACCGGTCTTCAACGACGAGCTCGCATGGTTAAGTCATCCACTTCATCAAGCGCAAGCCGCAGCTCACGCACGCACGGTTCTGCGAACATGCAGTTCCGTGAGCATTTCGAGCGGTCACACGCGTCGCGATCAATTACGTCGGCCACCCGACCGATTGTCGCCGGCATTACGGCGAGTTCTGCTTCACCGGTGGCGATCCGTGCGCGCATGATGGCACATTCAAGCAGCAGGATTTCGCCTGAGACCCGCTGTCCGAATGGACCATGCGCAACCAGGCGGATTTCGACCACGGATGCGCAGCCCTCCGTATCCGGCGCGGCCCGGCGATCTTCGGGTGTTCGAAGACGGACTTCGCGCCCCGTGCCCCTTGAGAATGATTCGCCATAGGAACCCTGGCTCGGTCCGGCGTTTGATGGCGTAAATCCGATCTCAACAGGGAGTACGCCGATGGCCACGAAGGCAAAGGATCAGAGCGCTTTTCTCACCGACGTGAAAACACTGCGCGAACGTGCCCGGCAATCGCTCGATGATGGTGCGGTCATGCCGAGCTACCAGGGCGATCCGGAGAAGACGATCGAGCTTCTTCAAGCGGTGGTCGCGACCGAACTCGTCTGCGTGCTGCGTTATCAGATGCATGCGATTTCGGCCGACGGCATTACTTCAAAAAGCGTCGCTGCCGAATTCGAGGAGCATGCGCGGAGCGAGCAGGGCCATATGCTCGCGGCGGCCAATCGGATCGATCAGCTCGGCGGCGTGCCGAACTTCAATCCAGAGGGCCTGGCTTCGCGCTCGGCCACGGAATACGGCGAGGGCGGAAATCTCGTCGAGATGATCAAGCAGAACCTGATCGCGGAGCGGCTCGTGATCGAACATTATCAGGAGCTTATTCGCTATTTCGGAGACAGCGATCCGACCACCCGGATCATGCTCGAGCACATCCTGGCGGACGAGGAGGACCATGCGTCCGACATGCACGATCTCCTCGTCGCTCATGAAGGAAAGCCGTTTCTCGAAGGTTAGACACGCAAGCATCGACGCGGCTGACCGGTTAAAATTTGGCACAATGCGTCGCCCGAGGCTCGGCGGCCGAGCGGTCGCGCATTTCAGCTCAGGAGCCTTCCAAAAAACAGAGGAGTTTGGAGAGAAATAGATACGGCTTGCACATTGATCTTCCGCGCTAGTGCGATGTAGCGTAGCGATAGCGCCACCTTGACCGGGGTTGGCGGGGGAAATCGGTGTCAGTCGGAAGTGTTGCGGAAGGCCGGCCAGCCCGCCTTTCGATCCTGAGCGCGCGTGGGTTGGGCTGTTTGCTGCTCGTGGCGTACCACGTCATCGGCAGCACGCCGCAAGCTGGGCTTCGCTTGCCCGAAAATTCAGGCTGGCATTATGCCATGACCAGTGGCGACTTTTTCCGCATGCCGTTATTTTCGGTTTTGTCTGGCTATCTCTACGCCATGCGCAGACCGACCGAAGAGACGATCCGGGGGTTCGCTCAAGGCAAACTCCGGCGTATTGCTCTGCCCCTGATCTTTGCCACACTCGTAACATTCTGGTTGCGAGCAGCGAGTTACGGCCCGGATATCACGCTGACGCATGCGTTGCTTTATCACTATGAGCATTTCTGGTTTCTGCAGGCGTTGTGTCTCATCTTTGCCTTCATGGCGATGTGCGATCTGATCCGGCCGCCGGGGTGGCGCGGGCTGCTGATCTTTTCGTTCGTCGCGCTCATGCTCGATGGCTCGATCGGACTGACGGACTTCCTCAGCCTGAACGGCGCAGTCTATCTTCTTCCGTTCTTCTGTTTCGGAATGATCCTGCAACTTCAGCCGGACCTTCTGGCGCGCGCCGATCTGCGATGGATCGCTGCCATCGTCCTGCTGGTCGTGGTCATCGCGCAGCAATCGGGAATGCTGTTTGGAACCACCGAGATCGTTCGCACCTCGGTTCCGGCGGCGATGGCCGGATATGCAGCCTCTTTGCTGATATTGGTCTATCTTCCCGTTGTGCGGCCGCTGGAGACAGTCGGCCGGTACAGTTACGGCATCTACATCTGGCATTCGATCTGCGCGGCTTCGGTCCGCATGTGGCTGAATTCGGTGGTGAGCCTTTCGATCGGGTTGCAGTTTCTGATCATTCTGGCTGCAGGTGTTGCGCTTCCGATCGCCCTGGAATTGCTCGTCAATCGTCTTCCGGTTCTGCCGGTGCTGATGATGGGGAAAAAATACCGCAGGAAAGCGCCGATCCTCCAAGCTTCACAGGCGCCGGTCGGGTCTTGATAGGATGCCGGGAGCGTTGCGGAAGGCCCTCCTAAGACAGGCGGTTCACGAACGACCAATCTGTAGACGGCGCCACCGGGCGATCGGTGGGCAGGATATGCGCGAAGCGGCGCACGACGTTGCCCATCACCTCGAGCATCGCCAGCTTCGGATTGGTGATGATCGTCAGCGCGCCGCCGCCGTTCTCGAAGCCGTTCCCCGCGACGATGTTGGCGCTGACCACGAGGTTGAGCGGAAACGCGATCACCACCGCCGGATTGGCGTTGCTGACGATGCGGTTGCCGAGGACGATGAGGTCACGCTCCCCGTTGTCCCGTTCGTCGAAGACGACCTGGAGCGCGGAAAGTCCGCGGGTGCCTTGCGCCGCATCCTCCCGCGCGTTGATATCGACGTGCGCCAGCGTTCCGAACACCTCGATATCGTTGCCGCTGATGTGGATCGCGGGCGCCAGCTGATCCATGTGCGATTCGACCGCGGCAGAAAGCCGCTCGAACGTGCCGAGAAGCTTACCATCGTCTCCGGCCACGGTTTGCGTTGCCGGGGGCGGGGTCTCTACCTTCGTTTCGGATGGTGGCGCCGCTGATGGCGCCGGCGCAGGCGCTCCTGTAGCGGTCGTCGTCGTCGCGGCTGGAGCGGGTGCCGCCTCGAACTTCACGTCCGCGCGCTTGGTCATCGTCTCGGCCGAAACCGAGCGCGCGCGGAGTTCGGCGGCTTGCGACGCCTTGCGCAAGTCGTCGGCATTGATCGTGATCGTCGGCGCCCTGGCGGTGTCCACCTCGCTCGAAAAGCTCATCGCCGCCGCGAGCGTGGCGAGCGGTAGCAGGCCGACCGTGTTGTCCGACTGGTTGGCATTGTCGAACGTGCGCAAGGCCGCGCCGATCGCCGTCTCGATAAGGAAAATGCCGGCCGAGCAGCCTTTGACCCGGTTGCGCTCGACCCGCACATCCCCGAGCCTGGCGAAGACCACACTCGCATAAGTCAGTCCGACGAACTGGTTGTCCAACAGCTCGGCGTCCGACAGCAGCGTGTCGAGCCGGCCCCGTGCCAGCACCTGCGTGGTGAGACGCGCCCCGGTGATCGCCACCGCGGGGAGCACCGCATGGCCGATGAGAATCCGTTCGGCCTGCTCATTCTGAACGAATTCGATGTCATGCAGGAAACGGTTGCCGATGAGGCGAAGGCCCCAGCATTCGCCGCGCTGGAGCAGTCCGAACGCGAGGATCGGCTGGGCGGTGCGCAAGCGGAAGCGGAACTGGCATTCGCTCACCGTCAGCTGCGCGCTGCCCGTGGCGCTGATGCCGATCGATCCGTCGCCGCCGGATTTGCCGACCGTCGTCGCCAGCGCCAGCGCCTTTACGGCGTCCTCGGTCAACTCGGCGACCGGCAAAGTCAGGTGCAGTGATTTGAGCGTGATGTCATTGGCATGGTCGAGCACGATCAGGCCTTCGCGGAACGCAGGATCGTTCTCGTCTGCGGCGGCCAGGATCACACCGTCGCCGCAACCCTCGATCGTCAGGCCCTTGTGGCTCGAATCCAGCCGGATCGGTTCGCGCAGCTGATAGACGCCCGGCTTGAGCACGACCGATCCATACGTTCCCTTCAGCCGGTCGAGCGTGCGCTGGATCGCGTCGGCACCGCCGATGCCGGCAGGGTCGATCAGCACGCCGCAGCAGCCCGACCTGAGCTTGGTCAGCGGCAGGAACGTCTCGCGGCAATCGTCCAGGACTTCGCCCCGCTCGCGCAGCCCGTTCACCACCGCGAGCGGCGCAAGCCATTGGCGCGGTCCTTCGGGCGGCTGCGGCGCATCGAGATAGCGGCGGGGATAGACGATCTGCGGCGTGAACGGCCGCGCCGCGAACGCCCAGAATGGCCGCGCGACGATGTCCCCGCCCGGCGGCCGCACCTCGATGCGCGCGGGTGTTCCCGCCGATGCCGGGACGAGATGAAACTCGACGGTGCCTTCATCGATCTGCAGCGCGCTCGCACCGGCGGCGTACCCGTACTGCAGATCGTCGGGATCCCACGCTGGGTTGATCTCCGGTCCCGCAAAGGCACTCGCATCGGCGACGAGCGCACCGTCGACGCGCTCGATGCCTGCGCGTGCAAGCACCCCCGCGGCCGCGCGCAAATCGTCCCCGGTCAGCGTCGGATCGCCACCGCCGACGAGATAGAGATCGCCCGCGATCGTCGATCCGTTCGCAGCATCGTCGGCGCGCAGATCGGTGACGAACCGGAACTGCGGGCCGAGCACGTCGAGCGCGCTGATCCCGCACAACAATTTGAACGTCGAGGCCGGCACGAACGGCGTCCGGTCGTGAAGCCCGAAGAGCGGCCGCGCGTCGGCGTCGACGATCGCGACGCCGCTCGTCGCCGTACGCGTTTCGGTGAAGACGCCGCGCAGCGCGCTCTGCAGTGCGCGCACCTCGGCCGTGCTCCA